>DASYCS010000426.1:0-14867 GCA_036500025.1 Mesorhizobium sp.
GGAAAACCTGCCTGCTTCATCGCCGCTATACGCCGCCGGCCGGCCTGTGACGCGCCGACCGTGCCTGCCATCGGTATCGACCGACGGCTCCCCGCCATCGGCATCGTTGGTCACCGGCCTGATCCGGGGGCCGGCTGGTCATGGGAAAATTTGCGCCAGCCGGGCGACGGTCTTGGTCCGCCTCGCGAAAAATTACTCAGCCTTTCGGGCTGAGATCGACGCCGAACCACTTCTGGGACATGGCTGCCAGCGTGCCGTCTGCCGTCATTTCGGCCAGCGCCTTGTTGAGAACCGCCTGGAGTTCCGGCTCGTTCTTGCGGATGCCAAGGCAGACATTGGTGGCCATGATGCCGCCAACCAGCAGCGGTCCGCTGGTGACCAGCGCGCCATTGCTCTTTGCGGCGCGGTCGCGCGCGAACACGATGTTGTCGAACTGGCCGTCCAGACGCCCGCTTTCGAGATCGAGCTGAACCTGTTCGGACGACTTGTAGGTCTTGACCTCGACCACATCGCCGAAATTCTGCTGGACGAAGGTCAGCTGGCTGGTCGAGAGCGACGCGCCCATCGTCTTGCCCTTCAAGGCTTCCTTAAGGTCGGCAACCGCCTTCTTGCCTTCTTCCGTGTCGGTCGAGAGCTTCTCGCCGGTGTGCGGCAGCTTTGCCAGCGGACCGTCGGCGGCGACCAGGAACGTATTCGGCGTGATGACGTAAGGGTTGGAGAAATCGATCACCTTGCGGCGCTCCGGGTTCGGACCCATGGTCAAGACGACATCGAACTTGCCGGCCAGAAGCGACGGGATCTGGCTGTCCCATTCCTGGGCGACGATGTTGCATTCCAGCTGAGCGCGCTTGCACAGGTCCTTGATCACGTCGAGATCGAGACCTTCCAGGCCGCCGCTGGAGGTGGTGGCGTTAAAGGGCGGGAAGGCGCCTTCGACGCCGACATTGACGGTCTTCCAATCCTTGGCGAAGGCGCTGCCGCAAAGGGGGATGGTCAAGGCAGTCAGGGCGGCGGCCGCCGCCAAAGCGAATTTCCTGAACATGGGTTCCTCACATTTTGAACGATAGAGTGCTCAAGGTTCAGTGGAGCAGGTCTTGTCGCCGTTGCCCTGAGCTTACCTAATTTTGAACGTACTTATGAAAGCTGAAAAGCGAAACATCGTTCACATACGGGAATTACGTTCAGAAAACTGCGCGTCTTTCGGGCAATGTGCGGCCAGGATCGCAGCCTGGGCCTTGGCCGGCACGTCCATAGCCGGCCAGGCGACGCTTGCGCGGTTAGCGGCGTTTCTATTGCCCCGCCGCCTTGGCGTGGCGCACGATATCGGCATGGGTTGCGAACCAGACATTGCCTTTGGCGCGGATATGGCCGATCAATTCGCCGAGCAGCCAGATGCGGGAGCGGTGGCCGATAATGTCGGGGTGCATCGTCAGTTGGAAAATGCCGCCTTCTTCGTAAGCGGCATCGAATTCCGCGATGAATATCTTCAAAATATCATGCGGCGCGATCTGCGGCCGCAATCCGCCCCAGCGATCCATGATCAGATAAGCGGCGTCGTCGCGTATCCATTCGACAGGCAGTTCGACCACGCCGGAGGGCGCGCCGTCGAGCAGGATCTCGTAACAGTCGACATCGGCCATCAGCGAGGAATCGTAGAGCAGGCCCATTTCCGCCGTGATCTGGAGCGTGTTGTCGCTGAAATCCCACGATGGCGTGCGGATGCCGACCGGGCGCACGCCGGCGATGCGCTCCAGCGTGTCGGCGGCGCGGTGTTGCAGGTCGCGCTCGGTGTCCGCATCGAGCAGCGTGTTGCGCTCATGGATCCACCCATGCAGGCCGATCTCGTGGCCTTCGCCGATAAGCGTCCGCTGCTCGTCGGGATAGTGCAGCGCGGTGATGGCCGGCACGAAGAATGTCGCCTGGATGCCGTTTTTATCCAGCAATTGCCGAATGCGCGGCATGCCCTGGCGTGGCCCGAACTGGCCTTGCGAAAGCGCGGATATGGACCGGCCGCCATCGCGCAGTTCGAAGGTGTCGTGGTCGGAATCGAACGACAGCGCCACCGCGCATTTGGCGCCGCCCGGCCATGCCTGCGGCCGCAGGCTCTTGCCGGCGCGCGCGCGGTTCATCAGTTTTTGCAGGCGCTCCTCCGGCCACGTCCAGGTCGGGATCGGATTGCCTAGTGTTGCTTGGTTCCCTGATCCTGCTTGGTTCATTGTACCGGTCCTCCGCTGACCGAAAGAGTTTGGCCGGTGATCCAGCCGGCGAATGGCGACGCCAGAAACAGGACGGCATTGGAAATATCCTGCGGCTCGCCGATGCGGCGAAGCGGGATCTGGTTCAGCATATCCGCCTGGCCGGAAGCGCCGTAGGATGCCCATTGGCGCTCGTAATCCGGGCTGGTGCGCAGGAAGCCGGGCGCCACCGCGTTGACATTGATGCCGAACGGCCCAAGCTCATGGCCAAGCTGGCGGGCCAGGCTGATGAGCGCCGCCTTGGCGCTGGCATAGGCCTGGATGCCGGTGAGGCTGACGCCGATGCCGGCGCCGCTGGAAATGAACACCAGCTTGCCCGCGCCGCGCTGCTTCATGGCGGGTACGACCGAGCGGGCCACGAGAAAGGCGCCGCGCACGTTGACGTCGTAGATGCGGTCCCAGTCGCTGGCCGGCACTTCCTCGACCGGCTTTCGCGTCTGGCCTAAAATGCCGCCGGCGACATGCACGAAAATGTCGAAACCGCCTGCATGGTCCTCGTTTTTGACCAGCGCGTCGATGGCGGCTTCATCGGTCACGTCCAACTGCGCCACGCTCAGCGCGCCGCCGCGCGCCGGGCGGATTTCATCTTGAAGACCGGCCAACTCGCCGGCGATGATGTCGGTGGCGACGACCGCCGCGCCCTCGGCGGCGAACGCCGCGCAGATCGCCCGGCCGATGCCACGGGCGGCGCCGGTGACCAGAACCCGTTTTCCCTCGAAGTGAACGTCCATCTGCTGCTCTTTTGTCCTACTGCTCTTCCGTCAATGTGGTCTTGTAGCCGAGGCGGCTGCTGAGTTCGGCCGCGTTGCGGATCACCGCGGCAAGCACGCGTTCGTGGCTGGCGGCGAAGCGCGCGGAAACGGCGGCGATGTTGAGGGCGGCGATGACCTCGCCCGACGCATCGCGGACGGGGGCGGCGACGCCCGAGCCGCCAAGGACGGCCTCCTCGTCGCTGATGGCGTAGCCGTTGACGCGCGCGGCTTCGATGATGCGGCGAATTTGTATCCTGTCGATCACCGTGTGCGGCGTGACGTGCACGATGCGCTCGCGGGCAAGATAGGCGGCGGTCTTTTCCGGGCTCCAATTGGCCAAAAGGATGCGTCCCATCGCCGTGCAGAAGGAAGGGTCGGACCCGGTGAGGTCGGTGTCGAAGCGAACCGTCTGGTGGCTGACGCTCTTGGCCAGCGACTTGACCCGGCCATCCTTGCGGCGCACGCCAAGAAAAACCGTCTCGCCTTCCATGTCGCGAAGCGCATCCATGATCGGCTGCGCCGTCGCGATCAGCTGCGCGTCGCGCCCGCTCAGCCAGCCCGGCCCGTTCCGGAAAGCCTCGTGTATCCGGTACGTCTCCTGCTCGTCGCGCGTGACATAGGCGCGCGAAACCAGCGTCGCCAGCAGGTTGAAGGTGCTGCTCTTGGGATAGCCCAGCTCGGCAACGATCATCTTCAGCGTGAGAGGCTTGCGGGCGCGCGCCAGCAGTTCGAGAATTTCGAGCACCCGCACCGCCGACTTAACGTCAGAATCGCTTTCACCGTTCATATATATGAACCATATTCCTATTGAAGAATGCAATCACCGCCATATCATTTCCGCCGATAGTTGAAAAGGATCAGTTTCAGAAATGGCCGGATCACAAAAGGTGGCGATCGTCACAGGCGCGGCGCGCGGCATCGGCAAGGCCTGCGCCATGGATCTCGCCGCCGCAGGATATGCCATCGCGCTGGTCGACGTGCTGGAGCCGGAGCTTGCCGACACGGCCAGGAAGATCGAGGCGCTCGGCGTTCCGGCAGCCGGCTTCGTCGCCGATGTTTCGAACTACAGGCGGGCCGGCGAAGTGGTGGCGGCGACGGTCGAGGCGTTCGGCCGTGTCGACTTCCTTTTGAACAATGCCGGCCGTTCCGCGCCGGAAGGCATTCTCGACATTTCCGAGGAACAGTTCGACCAGGCGATCGCCATCAATTTGAAAAGCTGCTTCAATTACATCCAGCACGCCGCGCCGCACATGCTGGCGCAGGGCGGCGGGCGCATCGTGTCGATGTCGTCGCTCAACGCGCTTTCCGGTGGCGTTACGGCGGCGGTCAGCCGATTTGCCTATGCGGCGGCCAAGGCCGGTATCCTGGGCATGACCCGCGCCCTGGCCAAGGAACTGGGGCCGAGCATCACGGTCAACGCCATCTGCCCCGGCGTGATCGAGACCGAAGTGGCGACAAACGTGACGGAGCGCGCCGACGAAGTGATCAAGGGCATCGCGCTTGGACGGCTTGGCACCGCCGACGACGTGGCAAGGCTGGTTACGTTCCTGGCCACCTCGCAGCCCTGCTTCATGACCGGCCAGACCCTGACGGTCGACGGGTTCCAGTTCCACGTTTGAGGAACGGCAGAACGTTCCGGGAGAAATTGACTGGCCGGGAGGAATTGACTGGGGATGATTGATCTTCTGAACTTGCTGAGCTTCGGGCAGGAAGGCTGGGGCCTCTCGCTGTTGACGGCCGCCCTGGTGACCGTCGCCGTTGCCGTTTGCGGCTTTCTCATCGGCACGGTCATCGGCGCATTGATCGCCTGGGCGAAGCTCGCCGGCAACCTGCCGCTCAGGATCGGCGCGGACGCCTACACCACCATTCTGCGCGGCGTGCCCGATCTTCTGGTCATCTATCTTTTCTATTTTGGCGGCAGCCTGTTCACCACCTGGCTTTTCCATCTCTCGGGCAGCGAGGGGTTTGTCGGCGTTCCGCCCTTCGTCGCCGGGGCAAGCGCCATCGGCGTCATCGGCGCGGCCTATCAGGCCGAGGTCTTTCGCGGTGCGTTTCGCGCGCTGTCGAAAGGCGAGATCGAGGCGGGCATGTCGGTGGGCATGAGCCGGTTCTTGCTGTTTCGGCGCATTATCGCGCCGCAAGTCGTGCAATATGCGCTGCCCGGCATCGGCAATGTCTGGCAGATGGCGCTCAAGGAATCGGCGCTGATTTCCGTCACCGGACTGGTCGAGTTGTTGCGGCAGTCGCAGATCGCCGCCGGTTCGACGCGCAAGCCGTTCGAATTCTACCTGATCGCCGGCGCCATCTTCCTGGTCATCACCTGGCTGTCGCAACAGATTTTTGCCTGGCTGGACCGGCGCGCCTCGCGCAGCCTGCGGCGGGAGGTGCGCTGATGGAATTGTCCTTCATCCGCGACAGCTTCGTCCAGTTGCTCGCCGGCGCGCCGCTGACGCTCGAACTCACCGCCATCGCCTTTGCCATCGGGGTGGTGCTGGCGATGTTGCTGGCCTTGATGCGGCTTTCCCGCTTCGCCGTCATTCGCGGCGCCGCCGACGCCTATGTGTTCGTCATTCGCGGCACGCCGCTTCTGGTGCAAATCTTCCTGATCTATTACGGGCTTGGCCAGTTCCGGGCGACGCTGCAAAGCCTTGGCCTGTGGTACTTCTTCCGCGAGGCATATTGGTGCGGCATCCTCGCGCTTTCGCTCAACAGCGCCGCCTATGGCAGCGAGGTCGTGCGCGGCGCGCTCGCATCGGTGTCGCTGCGCGAAATCGAGGCGGCCAAGTCATGCGGCATGTCCGGCATGCTGCTCTACCGGCGCATCATCCTGCCGCTGGCCCTGCGGCAGGCCCTGCCGGCCTACGGCAACGAACTCATCTTGATGGTAAAGGCGACCTCGCTCGTCTCGATCATCACCATGATGGAGATCACCGGCATCGCGGCGCGGCTCATCGCCGACACCTATCGCCCGGTCGAGGTCTTCATCGCGGCCGGGGCGATCTATCTTCTCATCAACTTCGTGCTGACGCGCCTGGTGGCGCTGCTCGACTGGTGGCTTACCCCGCATCTGCGGGCGGCGGCCTCGCCGAGCGCCAGACTGGAGAGTTCCAATGGCTGAACCGGAAAATCCCACGCCTGTCGTGTCGCTGCGCGGCCTGCGCAAGAGCTTTGGCGCGCTCGACGTGCTGAAGGGCATCTCGCTCGATGCATGGAAGGGCGACGTCATTGCGATATTGGGGTCTTCCGGGTCAGGCAAAAGCACGATGCTGCGCTGCATCAACCTGCTGGAAACGCCGAGCGCCGGCGAAATCAGCATTGGCGGCGAAACGGTGAAGCTGAAGAAGCACGGCCATGAACTGGCCATCGCCGACCAGCGGCAGGTCGACGCCCTGCGCACCAAGACCGCGATGGTGTTTCAGAGTTTCAATCTGTGGTCCCACATGACCATCCTCGAAAACCTCATCGAAGCCCCCGTCCATGTCCAGCATCGGCCGAAACCCGAAGCGGTTGCCGAAGCGATGGCGCTGCTTGAAAAGGTCGGCATCGCCGACAAATGCGACGCCTACCCGTCCCACCTTTCCGGCGGCCAGCAACAGCGCGCAGCGATTGCGCGCGCGCTCGCCATGCATCCGCAGGTCATGCTGTTCGACGAGCCGACCTCGGCGCTCGACCCCGAGCGCGTCGGCGAGGTTTTGAAGGTCATCCGAACGCTGGCCGGCGAAGGCCGCACCATGCTCGTCGTCACCCACGAAATCGGCTTTGCCCGCGAAGTCGCCAACCGGGTCGTCTTCCTGCACCAGGGCGTTATCGAGGAAGACGGCCCCGCCGAGACGGTCTTCAACCATTCCAAATCGGAGCGCTTCAGGAGCTTCATTGCCAACACCCGCAATTCCTGACCAGCAAACACATGAAGGCGAAGGCGCAATGACCATCGGTCGAGACACGGAAATACTGGCCTGGCTGGCCGCCCGGCAGGACGCGATGGTCGCGTTGCTGGGCGAACTCGTCAACATCGATTCCGGCTCCTACGACAAGGCGGGAGTCGATGCGGTCGGCGCGCGCCTTATCGCATTCCTCGCCGAGCATGACATCGCCACCGGCGTGTTGCCCGTCCGCGACTTCGGCGACACGCTCCTGGCCGGCACGGCCTCCGTGCGCCGGGATGGCGAACGCCGCAATTTCCTGCTGCTTGGCCACCGCGACACCGTGTTCGGCAAAGGCGAGGCGGCGCGCCGGCCCTTCAGGGTTTCGGGCGACCGGGCCTATGGCCCCGGTGTCGCCGACATGAAGGCGGGGCTTGTGATGAACGCCTTCATCCTCGCGGCATTCCAGCGTTTCTCCCCTCACATCCCCGTGGTGGCGATGATGACCGGAGACGAGGAGATCGGCTCGCAGGCGTCGCTTGCCCATATCGAGGCCGAGGCGCGTTTTGCAAGGGCGGTGTTCAACGCGGAGCCGGCGCGCGTTTCGGGAAACTTCGTCAGCGGCCGCAAGGGCGGCTTCACCTATCGTTTCGAGATCGAGGGCAAGGCGGCCCATGCCGGCGTCAACTTCACCGAAGGGGCCAGCGCAATCGGCGAAATGGCGCACAAGATCGCGGCGCTGCACGCCCTGACCGATGTTGCAGCCGGCATGACGCTGAATGTCGGGCTGGTCAGCGGCGGCTCATCGACCAACACGGTGGCGGCGTCGGCGGCGGCCGAACTCGACGTGCGCTTCGTCGATAACGCGCAGCGCGAACACCTTATCCGCCAGATCGAGGCGATCCTGACGACCTCATCGGTAGAAGGAACCGCGACCTCCTTCGAACGCCAGAGCGAATCGCTGCCGCTTGCGCCGACGCCGCGCAACGCGCGCCTGTGCGCATGCTACGCCGAGGCGGCAAGGGAATTGGGGCTGGAAATCGAGGGCGAATATACCGGCGGCTGCGCGGATTCCGGCATCACCTCCAGCGCCGAAGCACCCACGGTCTGCGCAACGGGGCCGGTCGGCGGCAAGGCGCATACGCAAGACGAGTATATCGTCTGCGCCACGCTGTCCGAACGCGCGCGCGTGGTTGCCGCGACGATCGAGGCCCTGGCCGGCGAAGCGTGAGCCGCGGCAGGCCTGGCGCGGCTGCTTGACCGCTGGGCCGACGCCGCTGGAGGGCTATCCTCGCACATCTCGAAGCCGGATAATCCGGTTGCAATATCGACCCACCTTGCGTTGCCGCGCCCGCAATGGTTTAGCGGCGGCAGTTGCGCGGACGCCTCGCACAGCCCTGCACATTGGAAGCCCGATGATCCGCCTCGAAAATATCAGCAAGCAGAACGGCAAGCAGATTGTCTTCATCGAAGCGTCCGCCGCGCTGCAACGCCGCGAGAAGATTGGCCTCGTTGGCCCCAATGGCGCGGGAAAGACCACCCTTTTCCGCATGATCACCGGCGAGGAACTGCCTGACGAAGGCCAGGTTTCCGTCGATCGCGGCGTCAGCATCGGATATTTCAGCCAGGATGTGGGCGACATGTCCGGCCGCAGCGCGCTCGTCGAGGTGATGGACGGCGTCGGCCCGGTAAGCGCGCTGGCCGCCGAAATGGCCGAGCTGGAGCACGCGATGGGCGATCCCGAACGCGCCGGCGAGATGGACGACATCTTCGCGCGCTACAGCGAAGTGCAGGTTCAATTCGACGAGCTTGACGGCTATGCGCTGGACGGCAGGGCGCGCGAGGTTCTCGGCGGCCTCGGCTTCAGCCAGGAAATGATGGACGGCGACGTAGGCAAGCTTTCCGGTGGCTGGAAGATGCGCGTCGCGCTGGGCAAGATCCTGCTGATGCAGCCGGACGTGATGCTGCTTGACGAGCCGAGCAACCATCTCGACCTGGAAAGCCTGATCTGGCTGGAGAACTTCCTGAAAGGGTTCGACGGCGCGCTTTTGATGACCTCGCACGACCGCGAGTTCATGAACCGCATCGTCGGCAAGATCATCGAGATCGACGGCGGGACGCTGACCTCCTATTCGGGCGACTACGACTTCTACCGCCAGCAGCGCGCCATCGCCGAAGTGCAGCAGCAGGCGCAGTTCGAGCGCCAGCAGGCGATGCTCGCCAAGGAAATCGCCTTTATCGAGCGTTTCAAGGCGCGCGCCTCGCATGCCGCGCAGGTGCAGAGCCGCGTCAAGAAACTGGAAAAGATCGACAAGGTCGAGCCGCCCAAGCGCCAGCAGACGGTGCGCTTCGAGTTCCAGCCGGCGCCGCGCTCGGGCGAGGATGTCGCGACGCTGAAAAGCGTCCACAAGAGCTATGGCAGCCGCAAGATTTACGAGGGCCTCGATTTTCAGGTGCGCCGGCGCGAGCGCTGGTGCGTGATGGGCGTCAACGGGGCTGGAAAATCGACGCTTCTGAAGCTGATCGCCGGCATGTCGGAGCCGGATGGCGGCTCGGTGGCGCGCGGGCCGAGCGTCAAGATGGGCTACTTCGCCCAGCATGCCATGGAATTGCTGGATGGCGAGCAGACGGTGCTGCAATCGCTGGAGGATTCCTTCCCGCAGGCCGGACAGGCGCCGTTGCGCGCGCTGGGCGGCTGCTTCGGCTTCCACGGCGACGAGGTCGAGAAGAAATGCCGCGTGCTTTCAGGCGGCGAAAAGGCGCGGCTGGTCATGGCCAAGATGCTGTTCGATCCGCCGAACTTCCTCGTTCTCGACGAGCCGACCAACCATCTCGACATCGCCACCAAGCAGATGCTGATCGAGGCGCTGTCGCGCTATGAGGGCGCGATGCTGTTCGTCAGCCATGATCGCCATTTCCTCGCCGCCCTGTCCAATCGCGTGCTGGAACTGACGCCCGAAGGGCTGCGCACCTATGGCGGCGGCTACACCGAATATGTCGAGCGCACCGGCCAGGAAGCTCCGGGCCTGCGCAGCTGATTTGGCGGAAAGCGCCCCGGCAGGCCGGTCAGGGCAGCGCCGACACCAGCAGGAACACGGTGAAGATCACCAGATGGATCACGCCTTGCAGCACTGTCGTGCGGCCGGTGCCCAGCGTCAGCGTGCCGACGAACAACGTCAGCACCAGCAGCGTGATGTTGGTCGGCGAGACGCCGAGTATCAGGTCCTGCTTGAGCAGCAGCGCGACGACCGCGACGGTGGGTATGGTCAAGCCGATGCTGGCTATTGCCGAGCCGAGCGCCAGGTTGATGCTGTTCTGGAGCCGGTTCCTGACGGCGGACTTCGCCGCCGCCACGCCCTCGGGCAACAGCACGATCGCGGCAATGACCACGCCGACGAACGCCTGCGGCAGCCCGGCCGCGGCAACCGCCTTGTCCAGCGGGTAGGACAGCACCTTGGCCAGCAATATCACCGCCACCAGCGACAATAGCAGCAATCCGAGACAGGCGATCGCTATCCGGTCGCTGGGCTTTTCGACGGGCAGTTCGGTAGTTTCGGCCTCCGCCGCATCGAGGAAATAATCGCGGTGCCGGACCGTCTGGACAAACACGAAAACGCCCCACAGCACCAGCGACACGGCGCCAATGAACAAGGCTTGCGTAGCCGAGAAAGACGGGCCGGAAACGGTCAGCGTATAATTGGGCAGGATCAGTGTCAGCGCGGCAAGCGTGCCCAGAACGGCCAGCGCCGAAGAGGCGCCCTGAAGCTGGAAAGTCTGTTCGAAATGCCGCCTTCCGCCCATGATGAGGCACAGCCCGATGACGCCGTTCAGCACGATCATCACGGCCGCGAAGATCGTGTCGCGCGCCACCGTTTCGCTCCCAAGCGCCCCAGCAAGCATGATCGAGACGATCAGCGCCACCTCGATCACGGTCACGGCGACGGCAAGCAGGATCGAGCCGAACGGCTCGCCCAGCTTGACGGCCAGAACCTCGGCGTGATGCACGGCCGCGAAAACCGCCGCTGCAAGCAGGATGGCGGAGAGAACCAGCACAGGTACGGCGTCGCCGGAAACGACATGGCCGAATTTGAGCGCAAGCAGGACGGCCGCCAGCAAGGGGGCGATCCAGGTCCAGGCGGGGATCGAGGTGTGACTATGCTCGGCCATTATCCGTGGTTCCCTCCCTGATGCCGCCTGCCGGGCCGTCGCCCCGACGATCGCATCGAGCGTTCGCGGCGGCCCACATTTCGCTTATCCGAAAATGCACAGCGCTCCTAGAGCGGTTCTGGTTTTTACCTAATCGACAAAGCCGTTCTATCTCTTTGTTTTGGCCGCATTTCCGGACGCAAAACCGTTGCACACTTTTGCTGGAAATGCTCCTAGTCACCATCGAAACATACATGCTGCTCGGGGCGAAGAGGGCCGGAACCCTTATTGAAGCCGCCGAATGCAAAGCCTGCCTAGCCGGCGTTTGCCGCCGCCCGCCACTCTTGCGCATAACGCCGCCAGGCAGGTGGATAGTCCTTCACGCTCGCCGTTGGCGCCGGCGGCATCCGGCTCATGTCGGCCAGCAGGGCTGCGCCGATGCTGGTGCCGGTGGTTTGGCCGGCCTGGGCGAGAACCGCCCGCCCCGTCGCCACCTGCACCATGTCGCAATAATTCCGGTTGGCCGCGAACGGGCCTTCGATGATGACAGGCCCATCCGCGCCGATCAGGTCGAGGCAGGTCGCGGTCATCAAGGCGAGGTAGAAATCTACCGCGACGGCGCATTCACGCGGCGAAGGCGCGCCGACCCAGCGTGCCTTCCCCGCCGGGAACGGACCGGAACCCGGCTGGACCGAGGGCAGCAGCATGATGGCGCCTGCAAGCACCGACGAGACGGCCTCGTCGTCGCGCGCTTCATTTATCGAGGCGTCTGCTCCGGCAGCCAGCATTTCGAACTCGCGTCCGCCCATGAAGCGGGCCGAACGCACGAGATCGCCAAGCGCGTTGACATTGACCAGCGTGTCGCGCGCCGGGTCGAGCGGCGTTTCGTGGCCGCCAATCGCCATTGCGACGACCCATGTGCCGGTCGAGACGACCGCGAACGGAGCCGGCCGCGCCAACAGGTGCGGCAGCAGGGAAGCGTTGGAATCGTGGATGCCGTTATAAACCGGCGTCGATGGATCGAGGCCGGTCCGCGCCGCAAGATCGGCCCGCAACATCCCCAGCCGGGCGCTTGCCGGGCGCAGCGGCGCAAACAATGCCCGCCACGCCAAGGCCTCGACAAGCGTTGAAAACCCGCCGCGGTAGGGGTCCCACAAATCGGTGTGGCAGCCAAGCGAGGTCACTTCGCTGGCCGCAATGCCGGTCAGCCGCCATCCCCAATATTGCGGATAGGTCAGGACCGTCGAAACCCGCGCAAACGCCTCCGGAAAGGCCTGGCTCTGCCAGAAAAGCTGCGCGCCGAGGTTGAGGCCGTTCGGCAGCGGCGCGGAGCCGGTTTCGCCGAACGGCGGCCGCACGGCATCGTAGCGCTCACGCCGCGTGGCTGGGCCTTCGTCCTCATAGTCGAGCACCGGCAGGGCAAGCGCACCGTCGGCATCGAGCAAAGCCGCCGTCGCGCCATGGGTGGTGACCGAGATGGCGTCGACAGGCTGCTCCCGCCCCAGTTCGCCAAGGCTGCGCAAAATGAAATCCCACAGCGCCTCGACATCGTGACGCCGGTACGGAGCGCCTGCGATCGGGCGGTTTGCCGTCTTGCGAACGGCCGTTTCCGACAGCGTGTCGAGGTCGACAAGGGCTACCTTGGCATTGGTCTTGCCGATATCGATGACGGCGACGTGGCGGATGGCGGCCATGCTCATGCCATATGGAAGACGGTTTCGAGCCGCGCCGCCACCGGCGCGCCGTCCGGCCCGGTTTCCATCAGGTCGGCCATATAGGCCCACCATTTCCGCATGACCGGATGGCTGGGCAAATCCGCCATGGCGTGGCCTTCCCGACGCCACAGAACGCCGAACAGCAGGCCGGTTTCCTCGTCGAGATGAATGGAATAATCCGAAATGCCAGCGTCTTTCAGCAGCGCTGAAAGCTCCGGCCAAATCGCATCGTGCCGGCGCTTGTACTCGCTTTTCATGCCGGGGTTCAGCCGCAGCCGGAAAGCATATTTTTCGGCCATCAGGCGGGCCTTTTCCTGCGTAGCCGCCGCCACAATATGGGCAGCGCGATGACGACGATAAGCAAAAGCCCGATGAAGATCGACATGACGATGCCGGGCACGTTCAAGAGGCCAAGCCCGAAAGTGACCAGCCCCATGATGAAGGCGGCGAGCACGACGCCGGCGATGCTGCCCGCGCCACCCAGAATATTGACGCCGCCCAGCACCACCATGGTGATGACTTCCAGTTCGTAGCCCTGCGCGATCGATGGCCGCGTCGAGCCGAGGCGCGAGGTTATCAGGATGCCGGCGATGCCGGACATCAGCCCGGTCAGGCAAAACAGGATGAACTTGATGCGCCCGACGCGCACGCCCGAAAACTGCGCGGCAACCGGGTTGTTGCCGATGGCGAAGACCCGCCGGCCAAAGCTGGTCCGGTGCAGCAGCGCCCGATAGACGACCGCCGCGCCGAGGAACAGCACCAGTTCGAACGACACCACCCACCAGACATAGCCCTGGCCGAAAAAGGCGAAACTTGGCGGATAGCCCTTGTAGGCCTGGTCGCCCAGGATGATGAAGGCGATGCCGCGATAGAGGCTCATCGTGCCGATGGTCACCACGATGGAAGGCAGGCCAAGGCCTGTTACCAGAAGACCGTTGAACGCCCCGCAGGCGAGGCCGACCGCGAGGCCGATCAGCACGAGGCCGGGCGTGCCGACGCCCATCTGCGCCGCCATGCCCATCAGCGTCGAGGCGAGCGCGATGATGGCGGCGACGGAAAGGTCGATCTCGCCGGCGATGATCAGCAGCGCCATCGCCAGCGCGATCAGGCCCTTTTCGGTGAAATTGAAGGTAAGGTCCGACAGCGACCACGGATCGAGGAAATAGGGCGAGGCAAGGCTGTTGGCGACGAAGATGGCGAGCGCAACAGTCACCAGCAGCGCCTCCCATGAGAAGATCGCGGATTTGAGCGGCTTGTCCAGCCGGTCGGGAATGCGGCGCGGGGCGGGCGTATCGGTCATGCCGCTTCGGCCTTCTTCAGGATGATGCGACCCGGCCGGCGTTCACCGCGTGCGTTGAGGACGACGGCGAGGATAATGGCGGCCCCGGAAATCGCCATCTGCCAGAACGGCGAGATGTTGATGACCGGCAGCGCGTTGGCGATGATGCCGAGAAACAGCGAGCCCAGCACCGCGCCGCCGACCGAGCCGATGCCGCCGGCAATCGAAATCCCGCCGATGACGCAGGCGGCGATGATGTTCAGCTCATAGCCGTTGGCGACCTCGACCGAGGCGATGACGTAGCGGGAAATCCACAGATAGCCGGCCAGCCCGGAAACCGCCCCGGAAATGCAGAACGCCACGAATTGCGTGCGCCCGACATCGATGCCGGCATAGACGGATGCCGTCGGGTTGACGCCGGCCGCGTGGATCGACCGGCCAAGCGCCGTGCGCGTCATCAAGACGAAGAAAACCGCGATGACGGCAATGGCGAACCACGACAGCACCGGCACGCCGAGCAGCACGGCGCGCTGGAAATTGATGAAAGGCTGGCTCATCTGGTCGGCATTGACCCACGCGCCGCCGGAAAGCACGAAGGTTGCGCCGCGATAGATGGTCAGCGTGCCGAGCGTCACCACGATGGACGGGATATTGAGACGCCAGACCAGCAGGCCGTTGATGGCGCCAAGCGCCAGCCCGACCGCCAGCGCCACGACGATCAGCACCGGGATAGGAATGGCCGGATGCGTGGCGTTCAGCATCGCCACCACCATGCCGGTGAAGCACAGATTGGCGGCCATCGACAGGTCGATGGCGCGCGTCAGAATGACCGTCATCTGGCCAAGCGCCAGGATCAT
>DASYCS010000427.1:0-5361 GCA_036500025.1 Mesorhizobium sp.
ACCACCGCACGGCAGATTTACGCCTTCGCGGTGGCCAAGGCGCGCGGCTGGGACGGCCCGGCCGATCGGCTGATCGCCCATGGCATCGCCTTCATGGCCAAGAAGGGCCGGACCGATCGCGGCGGCTGGGTGCGAACGCTCAACTGCGACGGCAGCGTCGCCGACGCGACCGAAGACGCCTACGATCACGCCTGCATTCTCCTGGCGCTGGCGCATGCGCATATGGGCGGCAATCCGGACGCGCTGCAACTTGGCCAGCAGACCTTCTCGTTCCTGGACGAGCACCTGGAAGATGTCCGCATGACCGGCTTTCTCGAAAGCTCGGACGGTGGCGGCGAGAGGCGCTCCAACCCGCACATGCATCTTCTGGAAGCGTTTCTGGCTTGGCACGATGCGACCGGCGACCGCACCTATCTGCGCCGGGCAGCCCGCATCATCGACCTGTTTCGCAGCCATTTCTTCGACGTGGAAAGCTGGACGCTCGGCGAATTTTTCGACGATGAGTGGAAGCCGGCGCCGGGCGAGCGAGGCGCATGGACCGAGCCTGGCCACCATTTCGAATGGGCCTCGCTGCTGGTCGATTTCGCCGCCCGCAGCGGCCAGAACGACCTCAACGGCTTCGCCCGCAAACTATATGCCTCCGCGATAGCCAATGGCCTGAACCGCTCCACCGGCCTTGCCTATGGCGCGGTGTCGCGCAACGGCATACCGCTCGATGGCCTGTCGCGCAGCTGGCCGCAGACGGAAGCGGTCAAGGCGGCCATCGCGCTCGACCAGACCGGCGGGCCGGATCTCAAGCCGGAGATCGAGGAGCGTGTCGGCCGCCTGTTTCGCTGGCATATCGATCCCGCGCCGCTCGGCCTGTGGATCGACCGCATCGATGAGCGCGGCCACTCGCGCGCCAGCGAAGTTCCCGCCAGCATCTTTTACCACCTCGTCTGCGCGCTGACGCAATATCTCGACGGCACGGGCAAGGAATAGAAGCGGTCCCTCAATAGGGGCTGGCGACGTCGCCGGTCTCGACATAGACCGACTTCAACTGCGAATAGAGCGCCAATGCGGCCAGCGAATTCTCGCGGCCGATGCCGGATTGCTTGGCGCCGCCGAACGGAATTTCCACCGGCGTCAAATTGTAGGTGTTGATCCAGCAGGTGCCGGCCTGCAACTCGGCGACGACGCGGTGGGCGCGTGCGAGATCGCGCGTGAACACGCCTGCCGCCAGGCCGAACTCGGTGGCGTTGGCGCGCTCGATCACCTCGTCCTCGTCCTCGAATTTCAAAACGCTCATCACCGGGCCGAATATTTCCTCGCGCGCGATCCGCATGGTGTCGGTGACGCCGGTAAAGACGGTCGGCTCGATGAAGAAGCCGCCTTCAAAGCCCTGCAAGGAGGGCACGTTGCCGCCGCATGCCAGTGTCGCACCGTCCTGCCTGCCGATTTCGAAATAGCCGGCGACCTTCTCGTGCTGCGCCTTGCTCACCATCGGTCCCATCTGCGTCTCTTCGTCGAGCGGGTCGCCGATGCGGATTTTCTTGGTGCGCTCGACCAGCCGCTCGACAAAACGGTCGTGAATGCCCTCTTGCACGAAGACGCGGGTGCCGTTCGAACAGATTTGCCCGGTCGAGTAGAAATTGCCGAGCATCGCGCCGCCGATGGCGTTTTCGATGTCGGCGTCGTCAAACACGATCAGCGGCGACTTGCCGCCGAGTTCCATGGTCGCGTGCTTCATCTTCGAGCCGGCAACCGACAGGACCCGCCGCCCGGTCGGCACGGAGCCGGTCACCGAAACCTTGGCGACAGCCTCGTGCTCGACCAGGGCTGCGCCCACGTCGCCATAGCCCTGGACGACGTTGAACAGCCCGTCCGGCAGGCCAGCCTCGGTATAGATTTCAGCCAGCGCCAGTGCGGAAAGCGGCGTGTTTTCCGAAGGCTTGAACACCATGGCGTTGCCCATGGCCAGCGCCGGCGCGGATTTCCAGCCGGCGATCTGGATCGGGTAGTTCCAGGCGCCGATGCCGACGCATACGCCGAGCGCCTCGCGGCGCGTATAGGCGAAGGGGCCGCCCAGATCGACCGCCTCGCCGTTGAAGGCGGGGATCGCGCCGCCGAAATATTCCAGGCAGTCGGCCGCCGATGGCGCGTCCGCGACCAGCGTTTCCTGAAGCGCCTTGCCGGTGTTCAGCGTCTCAAGCCTTGCAAGGTCGGCATTGCGCGCCCGCAATATGTCGGCGGCCCGGCGCAGGATGCGCCCGCGCTCGACTGGCTTCAGCCTCGCCCATGCCGGCTGCGCGGCGCGCGCCGCCTCGATTGCAAGTTCCACGATGTTGGGCGTTGCCGAATGCAGCGTGGCGATGGTTTCCCCGCTCGCCGGATAAATGACGGGCATGAGCGCGCCTTGCTCGTCATCGACGAAGCGGCCATTGATATAGTGCGAGGCCGTGGGCTGGGCGCGCATTGTGGTCTCCAAATCACTGTGGTTCTGCGGGGTGGTTTTGCGGGTCGTGCGGCCCGCCCATCATGCTCTATCTGTCCGACACCTGCCAGCGCGGATTGATCCATGGTTCCTGGTTGGAAGGCGAAAGCGGCGCGCGGCCAAGAATGTGGTCGGATGCTTTTTCGCCGGTCATGATCGACGGCCCGTTCAGATTTCCGTTGGTGACGCGCGGGAAGATCGATGAATCGGCAACACGCAGGCCATCGACGCCGATGACCCGGCATTCGGGATCGACCACGCTGCTCATGTCGTCCGCGCGGCCCATCTTGCAGGTGCCGCAGGGGTGATAGGCGCTTTCGACATGCTGGCGGATGAACCCGTCCAGTTCGTCGTCGTTTCGGATGGCGCGTCCCGGCGAGATTTCCTCGCCTCGGAACGGGTCGAACGCGGCTTGGCCGAAAATTTCACGCGTAAGCCGGATGCAGCGCCGAAAGTCGGCCCAGTCGTCGGGGTGCGACATGTAGTTGAAGCGGATTTCAGGCTTTGCCAGCGGATCGGGCGAGCGCAGCGTCACCGCGCCGCGCGATTTCGAGCGCATGGGGCCGACATGCGCCTGGAAGCCGTGCGCCTTGGCAGCAGCCTTGCCGTCATAGCGCACGGCCGCCGGGATGAAGTGATACTGGATGTCGGGATAGTCGACGCCGGCCTGCGACCGCACGAAGGCGGCGGCCTCGAAATGATTGGTGGCCCCAAGCCCGTTCTTGAACAGCAGCCAGCGCGCGCCGATCAGTGCCTTGGAGAAAGGATTCAGCACGGAATTGAGCGTGATCGGCTGCGTCGATTCCTGCTGGATATAAAGCTCCAGATGATCTTGCAGGTTCTGGCCGACGCCGGCTCGATCGGCGATCACATCGATGCCGTTCGCCTTGAGGTGCTTGGCCGGTCCGATGCCCGAAAGCATCAGGATTTTCGGCGAATTGATCGACGACGCCGCAACGATCACCTCGCGCCGCGCCTTGACGATCTGAATTGTCCGGTGTGCTTCGATCTCGACGCCGGTGGCACGTTGATTCTCAATGACCACGCGCCGGGCGAAGCCCTTGACCAGACGAACGTTTTGCCGTTTCAGCGCCGGCCGCAGATAGGCGTTCGCCGCCGACCAGCGGCGCCCGCCGAAGATGGTCTGCTCCATCGGCCCAAAACCTTCCTGCTTCGAACCATTATAGTCGTCGGTCAGTTCAAATCCGGCCTGCCGGCCTGCTTCGATGAAGGCCTGGTAGAGCGGATTTCGGCGCAGGCCGCGCTGCACATGCAAAGGGCCGCCCTTGCCGCGCCAGCCTTCCTCGCCGCCGACCGAATCTTCCATGCGCTTGAAATAGGGAAGCACGTCGGCAAAGGCCCAGCCTGTAGCTCCTTGCCCGGCCCAATGGTCGTAATCATGGGCATGGCCGCGCACATAGACCATGCCATTGATGGACGAAGAGCCGCCGATGACCTTGCCGCGGGGTGTCGCCAGCACCCGTCCGCCCAGATGCGGTTCCGGCTCGCTGGCAAAACCCCAATCGTAATGCGGCATGTTGAGCGGGATGGACAGCGCCGAAGGCATCTGGATCAGCGGTCCCATATCGGTGCCGCCGAACTCGATGACGATGACCGAATGCCTGCCGTCTTCCGACAGGCGATAAGCCATGGCCGACCCGGCGGAACCGGACCCGATGATGACGAAATCGGCTTCCAGGGCAGCGCTCATTTGGCCCTCAGGCTGTCGTAGGAAACCATGACGTGACGCACATAGGCGGGACGCCTCGTCAGCCGCTCGTAATAGGCGCTAAGATTGGGCAATGCGGCGCGCTCGAATTCCAGCGTGAAATAGCGGTAAAGCAGCGTGCCGGCGACGATATCGGCAAAGCACGGCTCGTCGCCGCCAAGATAGGCGTCTTCCGAAACCCGCCGGTCGAAAACGCCAAGCACGCCGGCGAGGTTGGCGGCACCTGCCGCAATGGCGGCCTCGTCACGGTCGCCGGGCCGCTTGCCCATAATCGGCCAGAATACCCTGCTTATGAATGCCGGTACAAAGGTGGTCTTGGTCCAGTCGCTCCATTGGTCTAGCCTGGCGCGCCTTAAGGGGTCGCTTGGCCAGAACTGTTCGCCGCCGTAGCGCGCGCCGAGATAGCGCACGATCGAGGCGCTCTCCCAAAGATATTCGCCGCCGTCGCGCAGGACCGGTATCAGCCGGTTGGGGTTCATGGCGGCGAATTCCGGCGTGTCCAGCCCGCCGAAAGGCCCACCCGCGTCGATGCGCTCATGCGTGAGGCCAAGTTCGGCGACGGCCCACATCACGGTCTGCACATTGGACGAGGTGGCTCTGCCCCAGATGGTGATCATCTTATTCGCCCCTCGGAAAACGCTTCTGTTCTTCGAGCACGTTGAGATCCATGTGGTTGCGCATGTAGCGCTCCGAGGCCTTTTGCAGCGGCTGGAATTCCCAGGGGTAGTAAGCGCCGTTGCGCAGCGCCGGATAGACCACCCAGCGGCTTGCCTGGCTGGCGCGCACGGCCGCGTCGAAAGCTGCCATGTCCCAGCGCGCGCGAACCTTCGCCATGAACGCGGCGACCAGTCCGGCGTTGGCGGGGTCGACGGCAAGGTTGGTCAGTTCATGCGGATCGGATTCAAGATCAAACAGTTGCGGCGGGTCGATCTCGCAGTGAATGAACTTGTAGCGCCCGTCGCGGATCGCCACCAGCGGCGCGTCGGACCCCTCCGCGGCATATTCCATCAGCACCGGCCCGGTGCGGACATGGCCGTCGATGGCGGGCTTCAGCGACTGGCCGTCCGTCCACGGCATGATGGCTGCGATGTCGATGCCGGCGAGGTCGCACAGCGTCGGCGTGATATCGAGATTGGAGGTCGGCTGCACGATGAGGCCG
>DASYCS010000428.1:0-1527 GCA_036500025.1 Mesorhizobium sp.
ATGACGCATGTGCTGACCAAGGAACTGCGCGGCCGCAACATCACGGTCAACAGCGTGGCGCCCGGCCCCACCGCGACCAACCTTTTCCTGAACGGCAAGCCGCAGGAAGTGGTCGACCGCCTGGCCAAGCTGGCCCCGCTCGAACGCCTGGGCCAGCCCGAAGACATCGCCGCGGCCGTGGCTTTCCTGGCCGGCCCCGACGGCGCATGGATCAACGGCCAGGTGCTGCGCGCCAACGGCGGAATCATCTGAAGACCGGCAAGTACACAACCGCCTGCCACGATCCGAATACGAAGACCTGCATCTGAGGACCCGTATTCGAAAACCAGCGTTTCGAAGACCTGCGTTCGAAGACCCGTATTCGAACCCGCTTCCGCAATCCCTTATCCGACGCGCCATGCGAGCCGGATACCCCACCCCGGATCAGATCGTCATCCAAGGAGTCCAGCCATGAAAAAGATCGTCCTCATCACCGGCGCTTCCAGCGGCTTCGGCCGAATGACTGCAGAGGCCCTGGCCAGGGCCGGCCACACCGTCTACGCATCCATGCGCGACATCGCGGGCCGCAACGCCGCCAACGTCGCGCAGATGGCCGCGTTTTCCAGCCAGAACGGCGTCGACCTGCGCAGCGTCGAACTCGACGTGCAATCGCAGCCCTCCGTGGATGCCGCCGTCGCCCAGGTCATTGCCGACTCCGGCCGCATCGATGTGCTGATACACAATGCCGGCCACATGGTCTTCGGTCCCGCCGAGGCCTTCACTCCCGAGCAATACGCCCAGCTCTACGACGTGAATGTCCTTAGCACCCAGCGCGTGAACCGGGCTGCGCTGCCGCACATGCGCGCGCGCAAGGAAGGCTTGTTGGTGTGGGTATCGAGCAGCAGCTCGGCAGGCGGCACGCCGCCCTACCTGGCTCCCTATTTCGGCGCGAAGGCCGCCATGGATGCAATCGCCGTGCAATATGCACGCGAGCTGTCGCGCTGGGGCATCGAGACGTCCATCATCGTGCCGGGCGCGTTCACCGGCGGCACCAATCACTTCGAGCACTCCGGGGTCCCCGCCGACCATGCCCGCGCCGCGGAATACGACAATGGTCCCTATGCCGGTTTCGGCGAACAGGTGCAGAAGGCCTTCGCGAAAATCGTGCCTCCGGATGCCGACGCCGGCAGCGTGGCCGAGGCCATCGTCGAGGTCGTCGACAAACCCTTCGGCAAGCGCCCCTTCCGCGTGCACATCGACCCCACCCAGGACGGCGCGGACGTCGGCTTCACGGTGCTCGACCGCGTACGCGCCGAGATGCTGCACCGGGTCGGCCTGTCCGACCTGCTCACGCCGAAAGCCGCGGCATAACGGGTACCGGCGGAGTACGGGCGGAGTACCGGCGAAATCGGAGCCATGGCCGCCGCGGCGGCCATGGCCGGCATTCAAAAAGGCATCGGAGCACTGTCATCGAACTTTCCGTCACCTGAAAAGCGTGACGCAATCGTGGCCGATGACTGGGCATCATCCAAAAGCCACCATCAAACA
>DASYCS010000429.1:0-2569 GCA_036500025.1 Mesorhizobium sp.
GCTGCGCAAGGGCACGACGCTTACCAAGGAAATGTTCCTCAACCACCTCTATGGCGGGATGGACGAGCCGGAACTGAAGATCATCGACGTTTTTATCTGCAAGCTGCGCAAGAAGCTCGACGCTGCTTCCGGCGGCCAGAATTACATCGAAACGGTGTGGGGCCGCGGCTATGTGCTGCGCGAGCCAGAAGATGTCCGCGAAAGCGCCTGAAAGTTCGAAATTCCGTTACAGAAAAGCCCGGGTCAGCCGGGCTTTTTTTGTTTGAGGCAGGGTTCGCCTCGAATGTGTCTCGAACCGCTGCGGCAAAAAGTTAAGCCGCGATATCCAGCGTGCGAAAGCGTTCGATCAATTGCGCGCGGTTGAAAGGCTTCAGCAAATAGCCGTGCGCGCCGGCGCGTTTGGCGCGCATGATGGCGCCAATATCGACTTCGACCAGTGAAACGAGAATTTGGGGGGCGATGGGAGCTTCCAACGATCGCACGCTGCGGATGAAATCTCCGGTGCGCATTTCTTCAAGGGCGGCGTCTATCACGAGGATGTCCGGCATTTCCGCGCCGCACATCGCCAACGCCTCGGCACAGTTCGAAGCCTCGATCACAATCATGTCGGGTCCGCCCAGGATTCGCTTGGCGACTTTTCTGATGACGCTTGAGCCATCGACGAACATGCAGCGTTTCATGCCTCACCCCCCGGATGCACGCGAACGGATCGCGGTGCGTCTGGCCGCATGTGTAAACGCTCCAGGTAAAAAAGCGGAAAAGGCATTCGGTAAATTTTTCCCGAATGCACGCTTTGCGGGAAATGCGGCGCGAGACTATTCGGCCGCTGTTTCCTGTCGGGGCGAGGCGGCGGTCAGGACGATCTCTTCCGCCGTGGCGTGGATGGAGATGGTCATGCCGGCCTCGCGCGCCAGAAGCAGCGTGTAATAAGGCTGCACCGAATGCGCGTCGATGGGGTCTTCCGGTTGGTTGCCCGAATGAAGCTCAAGGAACTTCGGCGGCACGCGCAACATCGGGCCGCTGGCCGAAAGCGTGAAGCGCGGCAGCGTTTCGGTATCTTCCAAGGCCACCGAAAGCCTGCCGCCGCGCGGGATGGCCGCATTGGCGACCAAAATGAGGTTGAGCAGCAGCTTGACCTTGTTCTTGGGCAGCAATGCGCGGGTTCCGGTCCATGTCAGTTCCGGCTTTTCGTTCTTCAAGAAAGCCAGGGCGACCGATTCGGCATCGCCGGTGTCGATCAGCATTCCGGCGGAACCGGCGGCGCCAAAGGCGATGCGGGCAAATTGCAGGCGGGCCGAAGCGTTGCGCGCGCTCTGGCGGATGAGGTTCATGGCGTCTTCGTCGGCGCCGCCCTCGTCGAGAAGTTCAAGGCCATTATTGATGGCGCCGACTGGCGAAATGATGTCGTGGCAGACGCGGCTGCACAGCAGCGCCGCCAGATCGGGAGCGGATAGGGTGAAAAGGTCAGCCATGAAAAAATCCCCGTGAAGGCCACAAACGACAAGACGATGTTTTGACCGAGCATCGCCTGTCCGAATCAGGTTTTGTGAACCTTGTCGGGTATAGCGCGGGCAAAAGCTGCGAGAAATCCAAAATCGAGCTTACAGACGATAGTATATTGCGGCCGAGCGTCCTCGGGCCGTGCCGTATGGCCTTCGTGCCGCCATGTTCATGTGCGAGCTTAATGGTTGAAAAACGATTACGGCATAATTTGCCCGCATGAACACCCGAAGCGGCCGCTAAAGAGCCAGTAAGGGCGAGGCGTCGGCGAAAGCGCTCCCTGACGGAGATTGGAAGCATGTTTTCCCGATTGTATGACCGGAGTTTTTTCCGGATTTTTGCCGTGATGCTTGCCTTTGCGGGCTTTTATGGTCTTTCCGCCCCTGCCTCGCAGGCGCAGGAATATACCGCGCAGGAGATCGTCGATTCCGGCCACAAGTTTTTTGGCGCTACCTCCGGCGGCCTCGCCAGTGTCGTTGAGAAGATTTTCGCGTCCTACGGCCTGCCGAACGGCTATCTTCTGGGCGAGGAAGGCTCGGGCGCCATTATTGGCGGGCTGACCTATGGCGAGGGCACGCTCTACACGAAAAACGCCGGCGACCATAAAGCGTTCTGGCAGGGTCCTTCGCTCGGCTGGGATTTCGGCGGCGAAGGCTCGCGGGTGATGATGCTCGTCTATAATCTGGACGATGTCAGCGCGCTTTATAACCGCTTCGGCGGCGTTGCCGGTTCGGCCTATGTCGTGGCCGGCGTCGGCTTCAACGTGCTCAAGAACAACAATATGCTGCTGGTGCCTATCCGTACCGGTGTCGGGGCCAGGCTTGGCGTCAATCTCGGCTATCTCAAGCTTACCAGCAAGCCGACCTGGAATCCTTTATGAGGTTCGGCCGCTAGCAGTACGTCCAATGGGGTGCGCTTGCCGGCATTATCGCCTCGATCGAGCGTTGGATTCGACCGGAAACCGATAAACGGTTCCGGTCGAATAATGCTTGGAATACGCATCTGCCTGCCGGCCGTTGGCCTGCACTGGATTTTGCGTGCGTGAACGTGCGACAATTCGTAGGCGGTT
>DASYCS010000430.1:0-8524 GCA_036500025.1 Mesorhizobium sp.
GCCTTCCCGTGCGTTATGAACGAAGGCACTTCGGCCGCCCGGCCTTTGCCGGGCCGCCCGGTCAAACGAATTGCAAACAGGCGCTTGAGCGCACCAGAACAGGGTGAAAGACATGCTCCAGAAAACAAGCCATTTCATGCGGCAGGCCAATCTCATCAATGGCGAGTGGGTGCAGGCCGATTCGGGTGCGACCATCGACGTGACCAATCCGGCGACCGGCCTCAAGATCGGCACGGTGCCGAAATCCGGCAAGGCCGAGACCCGCCGCGCCATCGAGGCGGCAGAGGCCGCCTTCAAGTCGTTCCGCAAGACTTCGGCGCTCGATCGTTCCAAGATGCTGCGCAAGCTGCATGACGCCATCATGGACAACCAGGACGCGCTGGCCGAACTGCTGACGCTGGAGCAAGGCAAGTCGCTTACCGAATCGCGCGGCGAGATAGCTTCTTCGGCGGCCTATGTCTTGTGGTTTGCAGAGGAAGCGCGCCGCGCTTATGGCGATGTGGTGCCTTCGCCCTGGGCTGATCGGCGCGTTCTGGTTACCCGCGAGCCTGTTGGCGTGATTGCCGCCATCACGCCTTGGAACTTCCCGTCATCGATGCTGTCGCGCAAGATAGGCCCGGCCATCGCAGCGGGCTGCACGGCGGTCGTCAAGCCGGCGTCGCAGACGCCTTATTCGGGCCTTGCCTGGGGCGCGCTGTGCGAGGAAGCCGGCATTCCCAAAGGCGTGGTCAATATCATCACTGGCGCAGCCGGGGAGATAGGCGACGAGATCTGCGCCAATCCGATCGTCAAGAAGATCACTTTCACTGGTTCGACGGAGGTCGGCAAGATGCTGATCGAAAAGTCGGCCTCGACCGTCAAGAAGGTGTCGATGGAACTGGGCGGCAACGCGCCGTTCCTGGTGTTCGACGATGCCGATCTCGACCGCGCGGTTGCTGGCGCCATAGCCGCGAAATACCGCAACTCCGGCCAGACTTGCGTTTGCACCAACCGGTTCTTCGTGCAGGCCGGCATCCATGACGAGTTCGTCGCCAGGTTTGCCAAGGCCAGCAACGAGTTGAAGGTAGGCTCGGGGCTGGACGAAGGCGTACAGCAAGGCCCGCTCATCGATGGGAAAGCAGTCGAGAAGGTCGAGGAATTCATCGCCGACGCAACCGCCAAGGGCGGCAAGGTGGTCAGCGGCGGCAAGCGCCACAAGCTTGGCGGTTCGTTCTTCGAACCGACCGTCATTTCCGGCGCGACGAGCGACATGATGTTCATGAAGGACGAAATCTTCGGACCGGTCGCGCCGATCTTCAAGTTCGAAACCGAGGACGAGGCGGTCGCGCTCGCCAACGACACCGAGTTCGGCCTTGCCTCCTACTTCTACACCGGCGACCTCGGCCGTGCGTTCCGGGTCATGGAAGGCCTGAAATACGGCATGGTCGGCATCAATGAAGGCATCATCACCACGCCGGAAGCGCCGTTTGGCGGGGTCAAGGAATCCGGCCTTGGCCGCGAGGGCGGGCATCAGGGCATCGACGATTACCTCGACATCAAATATGTCTGCATCGGCGGCCTTGGTCTTTAGGCGGGAAATCGGTAAAATCGGGCATGAAAGACGGCGAGGTCTTCGGAACGACACAGGGCGGCGACATTATCCGCCGCTTCACGATACGGGGCGGCGGGCTTAGCGCGAATATTATCGGCTTAGGCGCAATCGTCCAGGATTTGCGGATCGCCGGACACGAGGCGCCGCTGGTGCTCGGCTATGACCGGCTGGAGAGCTACGAAAGCGACACCGCCTATTTCGGGGCGGCGGTTGGACGTTACGCCAACCGCATCCGCGACGGTCGCTTCACGCTGGGCGGGGAGCGGCACCAGACCGACCGGAATGCGCTGGGCAAGCATACGCTGCATGGCGGGTCGGGTGGTTACGCGCATCGGCCATGGACGGTTTCGCTGCATGGCAGGGATTTCGTCACGCTGTCCCTGCACGATCCGGCCGGCGAGATGGGTTTTCCCGGCGCGCTGGAGATTACCTGCACCTATCGCCTGAAAATTCCCGGTACGCTGGCGGTGGAATTCAGCGCCACCACCGACGAGCCGACGATCTGCAATCTGACGCAGCATTCCTATTTCAATCTGGATGATGGCGGCGCCAGCGATATCCTCGATCACCGGATGATGTTGAACGCCGCCGCCTACCTGCCGGTGGACGGAGATACGATCCCAACCGGCTTCGTCGTCCCGGTTGACGGTACGCCATTCGACTTCCGGCAGGCGAGACCCTTGCGGATGGAGGCGGAGGGGCGGCAACTGCCTTACGACGAGAATTTCTGCCTTTGTGCTTGCAGGGGGCCGCTCCGGCAGGCCGCGTGGGTGCAGGGCGCTGCTTCCGGCCTCGAAATGGAGGTGTGGACCACGGAACCCGGCGTCCAGCTTTACACCGGCCAGTTCATCGCCGCCCCCGGACCCGGCCTCGGCGGCCTGGGCTATCGCCCATATTCCGGCTTTTGCCTGGAACCGCAAATATGGCCGGATGCCCCAAACAGGTCCTATTTTCCGCAGGCCGTGCTGTTGCCCGGCGAAAGATACCACCACGTCACCGAATACAGGTTCCGTCTGCCTTGAGCCAAGCAGGCCGGGTGGTTGCCGACATTAGCGGCGCGATCGCCGTTCCGGCGTGGCGGGAAGCCTGTGCAGCCTTTTTGGGGCCATGGCGTTTTATTGCCGCCGCGCCATGCTTATGTCACGCGGCTTTCTTGTCGGCGAAATAGACCGAACTTGTCGGTGAAATATCCGGGAAGGATTGGGTTTGCGGCGAGCCGGCGTGGTATTCGTCCGGGCGAAGGAAACAGGTTTGGCTTCATTAGGGCGATATATTCTGGCGGCTCTCGCCTTGGCGGCGGTGCTTTGCGGCATCGTGGTCGCCGTCTATCTGGCCGGGCCTGGCCGCGGCGACGCCAAATCCGATCTGTCCAGGCCGAAAAAGTCGGCGCATGGATTGTTCGTCGTAAGCCTCATGCCGGAAAGTGGCGCGATCAAGACGGGTGTGCTTCAGTCCTGGCTGCTAACGCTGAAAACGGCGTCCGGGTCGCCGGTGGAATTCGCGGCCATCGACATTTCAGGTGGCAGGCCGCGACAGGCCCACGGCCTGCCGACCAGCCCGCAAGCGACGGACTATCTCGGCCAGGGCCGCTACCGCGTCGAAGGGTTGAAGTTCACCGTCAGCGGGTGGTGGCAGTTGCGGCTGGCCATTTCAGCGGCGGCAGGTTCGGACACCGTGGTCTTCAACGTGGTGCTGTAGGCGAAACCCAAAGGCTGGGCTACCTGTCCTTGACCGTTTCCATCGCCACGAATGTCGAGGTTTGCGCTACATGGGGCAGCGCGGAGATGCGCTCGCCAAGCACCCTGCGGTAGGCGGCAATATCCTGGGTGCGGACCTTCAGCAGATAATCGAAGCTGGATGCCATCATGTGGCATTGCTCGATCTCGCCGACAGCCTGCACGGCGCGGTTGAATGCGTCGAGCGCGGCGGAGCGCGTATCGGATAGTTTGACCTGCACGAAGGCGACATGGCCTTCGCCCATCCGCTCGCGGTCGACGATGGCCTGGTAGCCGCGAATGTAGCCATCCTTCTCCAGCCGCTTTACCCGCGCCTGAACAGGCGTCTTCGACAGGCCGACCTTCGTGGCCAGTTCGGCCATGGAAATGCGGCCGTGACGGGAAAGCGCCGAGAGAATGTTCCGGTCGATGCGATCTATTTGATCTTCCATGGTGACTATTTCGACCTATATATACCATAAGCAGCTTTCATCTTAGTTCAGATGGGTTGCCTTGTCGATTTCTTTGGACCGATGAAATTTTCGCCCCGTGCTAGCTTGGCGCATCCGCTCCGGCTAACGTCGGAGCGCGCCAGCGAAGCTATAGGAACGCCATGCCCTCACTCGATCTTATCCGTCAGCAGATACGCGCCAATATCCTTCCCGATGAGGACGAGGCGGTGAAGCGCCTGGCCGAGGCAGCGCACTTGTCGGTCGAGGATCGAAAGGCAATTTCGGCGCGCGCGGTCAAGCTGGTGGATGCGGTGCGCGGTTCGACCGATCCGAGGCTGATGGAAGTTTTCCTGTCCGCCTATGGGCTTTCGACCAAGGAGGGCGTCGCGCTGATGTGCCTGGCCGAAGCGCTGCTGCGCGTGCCGGACGCTGAAACCATGGACGACCTGATCGCCGACAAGATTGCGCCGCATGACTGGTCGGCGCATTCGGGCGGGTCCAGCTCGGTCTTCGTCAACGCCTCTACCTGGGCGCTGATGCTGACCGGCCGTGTTCTGGACGAGGGCGAAGGCGGCATCGAGGGCACGCTGCGTTCGATGGTGCGCCGGCTGGGCGAACCGGTCATCCGCAAGGCGGTGGCGGCCGCCATGCGCGAAATGGGCGAGCAGTTCGTGCTTGGCCGCTCGATCGCGGAGGCGATGAAGCGCGGCCGCTCGATGACGCAGAAAGGCTATCTCTATTCCTTCGACATGCTGGGCGAGGCGGCCCGCACCGAGGCGGATGCCCTGCGCTACCTCAAGGCCTATGCCGATGCGATTTCCTCGCTCGACACGCCTTCCAACGGGCCGGATATTCGCCAGAATCACGGTATTTCAGTCAAGCTTTCGGCGCTGCACCCACGCTATGAAGCGGCGCAAAAGGCGACGATGCTGCCGGTGATGACCGAGCGGCTGCTTTCGCTGGCGCTGGCGGCGCGCAATGCCCGCATGGGGCTGAACGTCGACGCCGAAGAAGCCGACAGGCTGGACCTGTCGCTCGATGTGATCGAACAGGTGCTGGCCGATCCGCGGCTGTCGGAATGGGACGGTTTCGGCGTCGTCGTGCAGGCCTATGGCCCGCGCGCCGCCTTCGTCATCGATTGGCTCTACGCCTTGGCCCGGAAGCACGACCGCAATATCATGGTGCGGCTGGTGAAGGGCGCTTATTGGGACACCGAAATCAAGCGCGCGCAGGTGCTTGGCCTCGATGGCTATCCGGTGTTCACGCGCAAGGCCAACACCGATGTTTCCTATGTGTCATGCGCAAAAAAACTGCTCGGCATGACGGACTTCATCTACCCGCAATTCGCCACGCATAACGCGCACACGGTCGCTGCCATATTGTCGATGGCCAGCGACCGGCATTCTTTCGAATTCCAGCGGCTGCACGGCATGGGCGAGGCACTGCACGAGACCGTGCGCAAAGCCGAAGGAACACGTTGCCGCATCTATGCGCCGGTCGGCGCGCATTCCGATCTGCTGGCCTATCTGGTGCGGCGTCTCCTGGAAAACGGCGCCAACTCCTCCTTTGTCCACCAGCTTACGGACAAGGATGTCGAGCCGCGAGAAATCGCGCGCGATCCGCTCGATATCGTTGAAAAGCAGGGGCCGGCGAGGAACCCGAACATTCCGGCTCCATTGGCTATCTTCGGGGGTGGCCGGCGCAATTCCAAGGGTTGGGATTTGACCGATCCGCTGGTGCTTGCGGCGCTGGAAGAAGCGCGCGCTGCCTTTGCCGGGCCGGAATGCTGGCGCGCCAGCCCGATTACGCCGGCGGCAGGCAATGGCCCTGAACGCAAGATCATCAACCCGGCATGGCTGGATGACACGGTCGGCACGGTGATCGAAGCGACGGCCACCCAAGTTGCCGCCGCCATCGGCATCGCGGCCGACGCGCAACCGGCATGGGCCAGGCTGCCGGTAACGCAGCGCAGCGCCGTGCTGGAGCGCGCCGCCGATCTTTATGAAGCCAATGCCGTGGAATTATTCGCGCTGGCGACGCGCGAAGCCGGGAAAAGCCTGGCCGACGGCGTGTCGGAAGTGCGCGAGGCGGTCGACTTCCTGCGCTATTATGCAAGACAGGCCGGCGATGCCGAGCAGGGCACTATGGCGCGCGGGGTGATCGCCTGCATTTCGCCGTGGAATTTCCCGCTCGCCATCTTCACCGGCCAGGTCGCGGCGGCGCTGGTGACAGGCAATGCCGTGATTGCCAAGCCGGCTGAGCAAACGCCGCTGATGGCCTATCGCGCGGTTGAACTGTTGCGCGAAGCCGGCGTGCCCGAAGGCATCGTCCAACTGCTACCCGGCGATGGGCCTTCGGTTGGCGGCCCGCTGACGGCCGACCCCCGCATTGCCGGCGTCTGCTTCACCGGCTCGACGGAGGTGGCCAAGCTGATCGAAAGGCAACTGGCCGAGACAGCCGCGCCGGATGCGATGCTGATCGCCGAGACGGGCGGCCTCAACGCGATGATCGTCGATTCCACCGCCTTGCCCGAACAGGCGGTGCGCGACATTCTGGCGTCGGCCTTCCAGAGTGCCGGCCAGCGCTGTTCCGCGTTGCGCGTGCTCTATGTCCAGAAGGACGTGGAAAAGAAAATGCTGGAGATGCTGAAAGGCGCGATGGAAGCCTTGAAGGTAGGCGATCCGTGGCAGATATCGACCGATGTCGGGCCGGTCATCGACGATGACGCCAAAACGTCGATCGAGGAGTATTGCGACAAGATGTTCCTGGACGGCCGGCTTGTCGCCGGGCTTGCCGCGCCGGAGGGCGGGCGTTTCGTTGGCCCTCAGATATTCAAAGTCAGCGGCATCGAGGAGATGGAGCGCGAGGTTTTCGGGCCGGTCCTGCATGTGGCGACGTTTGATGCCGACAAGATCGACAGCGTGATTTCGGCCATCAACCGCAAGGGTTATGGCCTGACTTTCGGCCTGCATACCCGCATAGAGGGGCGGGTCCAGCATTTCGTCGATGGCATTCACGCCGGCAATATCTACGTCAACCGCAACCAGATCGGTGCGGTCGTCGGCTCGCAGCCGTTTGGCGGCGAGGGGCTGTCCGGCACCGGTCCGAAGGCCGGCGGCCCGCATTATCTGCGGCGGTTTCGCAAAGGCGTGGAAGCCGGCACGCATCTTGGCGAGGGCCGCAAGGTGACGGCTACGGAACTTGCCGATAATCTGCCCGACCAGGCGCAGGCAGGCTGGTCGACGCGGTCCGACCGCGTCGCCGTTCTGCGCAAGCATCTGCGCGGCAAAGGTGCGGCGGCCATTGCCGCGGCTGCAAGCCTGGATTTCGGGCAGGTCGATCTGCCCGGCCCGACCGGCGAGGCGAATACGCTGTCGCTCGTGCCGCGCGGGCGCGTTCTTTGCCTTGGGCCGGATGCCGACACGCTGCTGGCGCAGGTCATCCAGGCGCTTGCGGCGGGCAATGCCGTGCTGGCCGTCGCGCCCGGCGCGCCGGCAGCGCTTGCGGCGCTGACTGGCAAGGGGCTGCCGCTCGGCGTCATCGACGGTCGCGCCGATCCGGTCGAGGCGCGCTCGCTGCGTGTCGATGTGGTCGCCTTTTCCGGCACGCCGGAGGCGACGAGGACGGTGCGCAAGGTGGTTGCTGACCGCAATGGGCCAATCGTGCCGCTGGTGACGGAAGTGCTGTATCCCGCCGCTTACGCGCATGAACGCGGCGTCTGCGTCGACACGACGGCAGCCGGCGGCAATGCAAGCTTGCTGGCCGCGGCATAGGTTCGAAAAGCGGGTTGGCTGCCGTCAGCCGTCAACCCGCTTCATCAGCGCCATTGCACCAAAGGGCGCGCGAACCTTGCCTTCGGTGATGAAGTACATGAAAACGTCGCGCGGCTTGACCGGCGCTTCGCTTGAAGGATCGGCGCGGGGCAGGTCGGCCGGCGCCTTGCCCTGCGCCCAGACCTTCGCCCGCTCGGCCCATTCGTCCAGCCGCTTCGGCTCATAACAATCCGGGTTGTCGTCCTTGCCCGTCTGGAGGCGCGCATAGACGAAATCGCCGGTGATATCGGCAATCGCTGGATATTTCGCGTGGTCGGCATAGACGATGGCCACCTTGTACTTGCGCGCAAGCGCGGCAAATTCCGGCACGACGAAGCTGTCATTGCGCACTTCGAGCGCATGGCGCAGCTTCACGCCATCCTGCTTTTCGGGCAGCAGCTTCAGGAAGGCCTCGAAATCGTCCGGGTCGAATTTCTTGGTCGGCATGAATTGCCATAGGATGGGGCCGAGTTTTTCGCCCAATGCGGCGACGCCGGATTCCAGGAAGCGCGTCATGGATTCGCCGGCCTCGCCAAGCACGCGGCGATTTGTGACGAAGCGGTTGCCTTTCAGCGAGAAAACAAAGCCATCGGGAGATTCATTCGCCCATTTAACGAATGTCGGCTCCTTGAAGCTTGAGTAATAGGTTCCGTTGACTTCGATGGTCGGCACCTGGCGCGTGGCGTAGTGAAGCTGTTTCGTCTTGGCCAGCTTTTCAGGATAGAACGAGGTGTCCCACGGCTCGAAGGTCCAGCCGCCCATGCCTGCTCGGATAGTTCCTGGGTTGCTCATTGCCGTCCTCCCGATTTTCGACAAGCCATTTCCCGGCGGACCGGTTTCGCCATGTTCACGATCGTCCATCCCGGCCGGTAAGGATGCGGTCCCCGGTTCGTTTCGTGAAAGCCATAGGTTTTATAAATGGCGATGTTTCTTTCCATTTTCGAACTGGCAAAA
>DASYCS010000431.1:0-4213 GCA_036500025.1 Mesorhizobium sp.
TACCCAGCCGGCGTTCTCATGCCCCATGATAAGCGGCAGCAGGTCGTTGGCATTGGGGTCCATGAACGGGCGCCACACGCCTTCGATGATGTGCAGGTCGGTGCGGCACACGCCGGCGCCGCCGATGCGCACGATCACATCGGTGGACTTCTCGATCTTCGGGTCGGGTACATCCTGCAACGTGACCCACTGGTCGGCCGTGAGGCTGTCGTCATACCTGTTCAGTACTTGAGCTTTCATGCTTATCTCCCTGGGCGCCGTCATGAGCCCGTCAGTCGGGATGAAGGAAGCAATAGCCGTGCCAGATGGTGAAGCTTATTGGAAACAATGGCTTGACCGCATCCGGCAATGGCCCGTCCGTACAGCGGCTGGACATTTGACCGACCGGGTTGTTCAGTTTCTGGTTATTGCAGTTTCGACGTTTGCGCCCATACTGCGCCCGCTAATATATTTCGGGAGGAATGATGCAGCATCTGTCTGGGATGGACCGGGCGCGCGCCGCACTTGAGCGGGGCGACCGCTTTCCCGCGGGAGCGCTTACGCCGATCGTCGCGGAGAGCTGGCAGCGCTGCCGCGACCTCGGCCTCGACCCGCATGCCAGTCCGCGCGCCAGGGTCATACCTTTCAGCGATGTGCGCCGGCGGCGCGATGCGAACGCCGCCTTGCGCCGGCTGGCTCTGGCGGAGATGCAGGTTCTGCATTCGCAGATCGCGGGGTCGAATTTCATGATCGCGCTTGGCGATGCGGAGGGCGTGGTTCTCGATACGATCAGCGACCAGCGCTTTGCCGACAGCCCGGCGGGCCGCTCGATCATTCCTGGCAGCATGTGGAACGAAGCCGAACGCGGCACCAATGCGCTCGGCCTTGCCGCGGCCAACCGCCAGCCCATCGCCATCTATGGGCGCGAGCATTATTTTTCATGCCATGGCAGCCTCAGCTGCATGGCCTCCCCCATCCTCAATTCGCGTGGCGAGACGATCGGCCTGCTCGATGCGTCCTGCTCGAACGAGGCGCGCCAGCAGCATACGCATGTGCTGGTGCGAATGGCGGCGGCGCAAATCGAGAATGGGCTGATTTTTCAGGAACGGTCCGAGAGCTTCATTTTCGCCTTCCATCCGCGCGCCGAATATCTGGATACACTGTCGGCCGGTTTGATCGCGGTGTCGCGCGACGGCGAGGTCTTTTCTTTCAACCGGCCCGGCATCGCCCTTCTCGCCGGCCTGCCGACCGAACCGGGCGGCCATTTCAACACGCTGTTCGAGGCCAGTTTTTCCGCCGCGATGGATGGGCTGCTCCAGGGCGGGTTGATCAAGATCAAGGATCGCGCCGGCAGCGGCCTGTTCATGGTCTGCCGGCAGATCGGCCAGCGCGCCGCCGTCGCCGCCAACCGCCGCCCCAACAGGGCGCCTGCGGTCGTGGCCGATCCGCTGGCGCCGAATTTCGTTTGCCAGGATGCCGCCCTGAAGCACGCCATGTCGGACATGGCCGCCGCCGTCACGCTTAAAATGCCGGTCCAGATTACCGGTGAAACCGGAACCGGCAAGGAACTTATGGCTCGCCACGTCCATGATTTGAGCCGGCGCAAGGGCGAGTTCGTCGCGCTCAATTGCGGCGCGGTGCCGGAACAATTGTTCATCTCCGAGATATTCGGCCATGAACGCGGCGCTTTCACCAATGCCCGCAATGAAGGCGCGCCCGGCCTGGCGCGGCTTGCCGATAACGGCACGCTGTTTCTTGACGAGGTGGCCGACATTCCGCCGGTTGCGCAGACCGCGCTGCTGCGCTTTCTGGATTCAATGGAAGTGCGCACCATAGGCGGGGAGAAGACGCACAAGGTGGATGTGCAGATCGTTTCGGCCACCAACTGCAACCTCCAGGAGATGGTGGCGGCGCGGACCTTTCGTGCCGATCTGCTCTATCGCCTGAACGCCTTCACCGTGCGCCTGCCGGCCCTCGATGCCCGGTCGGACTTCGCGCTGATCGTCCAGCATCTCGTCCAGAAGATATCGCCGGGCACGGCGATTACCGATGCGGCCATCGCAAAGCTTTCGCAGCGCAGATGGCCCGGCAACATCCGCGAGTTGCATGCCGTCCTGCAACGCGCGCTGGTACGCCAGCGGATGGAATATCTCGACGAGGGCTCTTTTGAAGACATCGCCCGGAACGATGACGAAAGCTGCGAGGCCTGCAAGCCGCATCCGCTGAATAGGCAAAGATGCCGCGAGATCAGGGCGACGTACCAGCTATCCGGCGATAATGTCTCGAAAACGGCCCGCCTGCTCGGTCTTTCCCGCACGACGATCTACAAGCACGTACGGCTCTAGCCGGCGGATCGAGTGCTTGGTCTGGGTCAAACCGCGAGCGTTCCGGCGCATTATCGACGACCGGTAATGCCTTCCGGCACTATCGAAATTAAAGTGAACGGCCTTCTCCCGGATTCGGTTCATGCCGCCTCCGGGATGATCGTGCGCGCAACCTTCCGCAGCGGTCAATCGCGCGGCTTTGGCGGGCGCTTCATGGTCAAAAGCCCCGTTACATCGTCGAAATCATCCGCCGACGAGACGGCAAGCGTCAGCCATTTTCCGTCTATGTACATCTTGGCTTCGTCATAGAGTTTGACCAGCGGCGAGCGCCAGGCATAGCGTCGCTCCTCGAACTTCTCCCGTTCCGCGCCTCCCATGACCACCACCGCCGAAAACCGGCGGTATTCCGGTATCAAGGTGGTGAACGCCTTGGTTTTCTTGTAGCGCAACGACCAACCACGGTTCTTGCCGCCATAAAGCCAGTCCGGCGCGAAAACGCCGGGGTAAAATTCATCGATCCAGTTGCGCAACTCGCCCCAGCGCTCGAACGCTTCCGGTCCGATCCAGTTGCGGATGGCACCATCCTCGGGCGGCGCCGATTTATCGGTGATCCGGTCGCCGATTTGGGGAGCTGTATCAACAGGTAGAATCATCGAAACACCTTGTGTCGTGGTGCGGCGCAGGCCGCGAGTTTACGATCCGGGCGCCAGCGGCTCGCCGCACGCCCTCAGGGTTACCTTGGCGCGACGCCTCCAAGGAGCAGTCGCTTATGCATTCGGAACAAAGGACGACGGCGGAGCGAAACTTGAAGCTGCGACGGCGCGAAGGAAAGTCACCTTTGGCCATGGGTTCGATAGCCGAACGTTATCGTGCGGGGCCGGGCCGGTCGCAAGGTTAAAGACCGCAGGCCATGCCCTCCCCCGCAACGCCGCTCCTGATATTCATGGGCTGGTGGGTGTGTGGTGGACGCCCCCAAGGGTTTCGCTTTTGCGTTCAGGTTCAGGCCTGCGCATGCACCCGCTCATCTACTCCCTGACGATGGGCTGATTGGATTTGTTGGACGGTTGTCTGGTCGAGGGTGTCGAGGGCTTTTTGGCGGGCTTTCGGGGCGTTGTCGTCGTCGATGAAGGCGGTGGCCTGTATGGACAGGAATTGCAGGGATTTCAGGCCGATGGAGTTCAGCGCCAGCGTCAGGTAGGGGGTCACGAAATCGGGCTGGCTTGCGCGCTCGCCGCCAAAGACGCCGCCGGAGGAAACGGCGATGAACACCGGCCGGTCGCGCAGCATCCCGACCTTGCCGTTGGGCGTCGATTGCATCGTGCGGCCGACACGCAGAACCTGGTCGATCCAGGCCTTGAGGGCGGAGGGGATGCTGAAGTTGTACATCGGCGTTCCGATGACGATCGCATCGGCCGCCTCGATTTCCCCGATCAGCGCCTCGGAACCGTCGAGGGAGCCTTCGGGCGGATTGGCCAGGGTGGTGGGCGAGGCGAGTGCGGCCGCATAGAGAGCCGGCGTATGGGGCAAGGGTTCGCTGCCCAGGTCGCGCCGGGTGATGGTGGCGCCGGGCGCGGCCTCGACAAGCTTTCCAACGATCGCCGCCGAAAGTCCGCGGCTATGCGATATTTGTCGCGGGCTGACGTCGATGTGAAGGATATTCATGGGATTGATCCAATGACTTTCGGGGCGGCCCGGTGGGGTTCGGGACGGTGTTCGGGAAGGGTTCGGATTGCGCCGCACCGGAACCGCTGTCGCGGTCCGGCGGGAGTAAAAAAAGTCAGATCGAGCCGGCCGGTGTTACGACGGGGAAGTCCTTGTCGTGGTCGAACACGTTGTTGAAGAAGTTGGTCAGCGAATACATCGCCACCAGCGCCACGATCTCGATGATGTTGGCATCGGTGTAGCCGACG
>DASYCS010000432.1:0-6460 GCA_036500025.1 Mesorhizobium sp.
CGCGATCATCGCGACCGACGCCGATTTTTGCGATTACCTTTTGACCGAGGCGGACGTGGCGGTGGTCCCCGGTTCGGCATTTGGCTTGTCGCCGTATTTTCGGATTTCGTACGCCACCTCCGGCGATCAGCTGAAGGAAGCGCTGCAAAGGATGAAGCGGGCATGTGAACGCCTCGCATAGCGGTTTCGTCGGAAATTCGGCCAATCGGTTTTGACGTTCAAACTGTGATCGCTACCGCCTTGAGCGGCGAAATCGAACTGCAATCGCCCGCCCATCGTATCCATCAGACGAAGGGCGGGGCGATTGCGTTTGCGAACGCTAGAAGGCGCATGGTTGGGAGGCTTGTGTCATGCTCTTTGGAAACCGCTTGGCAAGCGTGCCGTGCAGAACCGCGCGCGCGGTAGTTGCCGGCCTTTAACCTCTTGGCCAGCGGCGAAGAGGCGATAGCCGACCGGCTTGCCGCTGACAAAGGCGGCGCGATTATCGCGCGCCGCCCCGGCACGGGATGGCGAAAGAAAGCCTCAGCTGTAGAAAATGCCGCCGTCGACGTTGAGCGCCTGTCCGGTGACAAAAGCGCAATCGTCGGAGGCGAAGAACGCCACCGGCCCGACCACGTCTTCCGGTTCGCCCAGCCGATGCACGTCGGTGACCTTCTCGAAATAGGCGATCTTTTCGGGGTCGCGTAGATTGTTCATGCCCATCTCGGTCTTGATGATGCCGGGGCAAACCGCGTTGACGGTGATGCCATCGCCGGCGAATTCCATGGAAGACACGCGCGTGAAGCCAACCACCGCCGACTTCGATGCGGCGTAGTGGGCCTGGCCGGGTCCACCGGTTCTGGCGGCCAGCGAGGCGATGTTGACGATACGGCCGTATTGCCGCGTCTTCATGTGGCCGATAATGGATTGGGTCATCTGGAACACGCCGCGGGTGTTCACGGCAAAGGTCTGGTCCCAAAGCTCGGGCGTCATTTCCTCGATGGTCGCCATTCTCAAAATACCGGCATTGTTGACCAGAGCGTCGATGTGGCCAAGCCCGTCGATGGATGCCTGCGCGAGCCTTTTGCATTCGGCGGCATCGCTTACGTCGGCAAACACCGGCACGCAGCGCCGGCCCAGTTCCTTGACCGCTTCGACCGTTTCAAGCAGGTGCTGCTTTTGATGTTCGATATCGTTGAGGGCGAGGTCGAAGCCGCGCTTTGCCAGACCGAGCGCAATCGCGCGCCCAATGCCACGGCTTGCACCCGTAATGATTGCAGTTCTGTTCATTTCTTTCCTATTCCCGATTGTCTGACGGTTTTTTTGGGGCAAGCTTTAGTGCTTGCGCTCGCGCTGGAGGGTCGGCAGCGAGTTCATCGCCTCGACGGTTTTTTCGAAGGAAACCAGATTTGCGCCCGAGCCTAGCCCGGTCGCGACGATGGCTGAAGTCGCCGTGGCGAGCTTCGCGCAGTCTTCCAGGTCCCAATCCCGGACCAGGCCGGCGATGAAGCCGCCGGTATAGGAATCGCCGCAGCCAGACGTATCCCGCACCGTTACCGCAAAAGCGGGAAGGCTGAACTGCCGTCCCTCCCTGTTCAGGAAGTAGGAGCCATCGGCGCCGAGAGAGATGGCGCACGCGCCGGCGCCCTTTTGAATGAAGAAGCGGGCGCATGTTTCCGGATCGTCGCTGCCCACCATCACGGCGGCCTCGTCAATGCTGGGCATGAAGAAGTCGACATAGGGAAGCAGCGGCTCCACCAGCGCCAGCGTATCGGCGCGCGCCGAAATAAGGTCCAGAGTGGTTATGCAGCCGGACGCCTTGGCGTCTTTCAGAAGGGCAGCCGAAGGCGCGCCTTGCATGGCGACGATGGAATTGACGCCGCCAAGGTGCAGAACCTTGGCTTTGAGCGCCTCGACCTGTGCTTCGGGCGTCATCACCCAGCGGGCGGAGGCTCCGCGCGCATGAATTGCCGGCCTTGAGCCATCGGGCCGGATCGGCAGAATCGTGGCCGAAGTCTGCACATCGTCGAGGCGCATCATTTGCGAGCCGTCGATCCCTTCCTTTTGAAGGGTGTTCATTATCCAGTCGCCCTTCGTGTCGGTGCCGATCGCACCGAAGGCCTGGGCCTTGAGGCCCAGTCGCGCGCACGGAACCACGGTGCCGCCGGCGGTGCCGGCAACCGTCATGCTGATCTCGTCAATCAGCGCAACTTCGCCGCCCGGCGGAATCTCCGTCACCGGGAAACCGCAAATATCCAGAATGTAACTTCCACACGCGCTTACGTCGAACTTGGCAGCCATGACGGCTTCCCTCACTTCATGGTTTGGTTGAAATCTTATAGCGGTTCCGATTTTTACTTAATCGACAAAACCGCTCTATCTCTTTGTTTTGGCCGCATTTCCGGACGCAAAACCGTTTCACACTTTTGCTGGAAATGCTCTAGTTGGATGCGGAGATCGCCTCGGGCTGCTTGGCTTTTTCGCGCAAGCCATATCCGCCCCACCGCGCAAGGATGCTGTCGATCTCTTCATCGGGCAAAAGCGGCGGCTCGCCGAGTTGCAGGCAGCCATGATACTGCTTGGCAAGCACCTCCACCTCACCCGCGATCCACATCGCCCTTTTCAACGTGGCTCCGGTTGCGATGAGGCCATGGTGGGCCAGAAGGCAGGCGCGGCGGTTCTGCAACGCCTCCAGCGCGCGCTCGGACAGTTCCTGTGTGCCGTACTGGGCGTAAGGGGCGCAGGGCACGTCCTTTCCGCCTGACACGGCAATCATGTAGTGGATTGCCGGGATCGGACGGTTCATGATCGCGATGATCGTGCAATAGATCGGATGCGCGTGAACGACGGCCCCGACCTCGGGTTTGGACTTGAGGATGTCGAGATGGAAACGCCACTCGGACGAGGGGACATTTCCCGGCGTGCCCGTCCAGGTGCCATCCCATTTCATCGAGATGATGTCCTCGGGCACCATCTGGTCGTACGACCTGCCCGATGGCGTGATCAGGATGCCGTTTTCAGCGCGCACGCTGATGTTGCCGGACGTTCCCTGGTTGATGCCAAGCGCCGTCATGTCCCGGCACGAATTGACGATCGCGGCGCGCGCTTCGGCCTCGTCCTGGATTACGCTTGCCATGCCGGTCGCCCCTCTGTGGCGGCCGCGGCTTCGATCCGGCTCGCGCCGCGCGCGGCCATCGCCGCCTGGCCCGGTAAATCCTCATGTTCCATTTTCATCGTTCCTTCACCCGCCATGCAGGTCTGTCAAAATCCCTGGGCATGCAAAATCGAAAGCCCTCGCGGCCGCCTCGGCGCTTGCGCCTCAACGTCGCTTCAGGCGGTCATGTGCCAACCGCCAGGCTGTTCAGCTTGTCCAGATATGTCTGGGCCGCATCCGCTACATCGCCGAAATATGGTTCGATATGGACCAGGCATGTATGGGCGGAGCACCCTTGCCCGAACTGCGATGTGCCGACATCCAATGTCAGCACATTGGGGTTTCCGGCAATCTCAAGGCCGTTGTTTCCGGACGGCGTGAACCACGCGCCGGTGGGAAGGATGACCACGCCCTGCCTGACCGTATCGGTCACATGGGCGGTTGCCAGGCACTCTCCCCGATCGTTCCACAAGCGCATGGACTGACCGTCGGTTATCCCCAGGTCACGGGCGTCCTGTGGGTTGATGCGCGCCTGTTCCCGGCCGTTCCGTTTCTCGGCCATGCTTGCCGGACCGGTTTCCAATTGGCTGTGGAGCCGCCCGGCTGGCTGGTGCGAGATAAGATGGAGCTGGTCGCGGGCCTGCGCGGAGCCAAGCCATTCCGCCGGTTCGATCCAGGCGGGATGCTCGCGGCAGTCGGAATAGTTCAAGGCGGCAAGCGTATCGCTGCCGATCACGATCTTTCCGCTTTCGGTATTGAGGATGTGGCCCTTGGGGTCTTCGCGAAAATCGGCCAGGTACACATTCTGGTCCACCGTTGGACACCTGGCATAGCCCTGTTTCCAGAAAGTGTCGAAATCGGGCATTTCAAACGACAGCCGCGTCTGCGCATCGGCGCGGCTTATGTCGTAGACATGCCTCAGCCATCCCATCTCGTCGCGGCCTTCGTTGAAGCCGTCGCCCACGCCGAGCTTGATCGCAATGGCATTGAAAATATCGAAATCGGACTTGGAATCGCCGACGCTGGCAACCGCCTGATGCATCGCAATGACAAAATCGGAACGCTTGTTTCCGGCGATGTCGTTGCGCTCGATCGATGTGTTTGCGGGAAGGACGATGTCGGCCCTCTGCGCCGTGGCCGTGAACATCGGATCCTGGACGATGATCGTCTCGGGCCGCGTCCAGGCTTCCGAAAGCCGGTTGAGGTCCTGATGGTGGTGGTAGGGATTGCCGCCCGCCCAGTAGACGAGCCGGGTATCGGGATAAGACCGGACCGCGCCTTCGTAAGTGAAGGTTTGTCCGGGGTTCAACAGCATGTCGCTGATACGCGCCACCGGTATGAAACTGTCGATGCGCTTGCTCAGCTGGGACATCGCCGGCGACTTGGCGATGTTGATGGGCGCGCCGACGCCACCCAGCGAGGCATAGCCGTATCCGACGCCGCCGCCCGGCAGGCCGACCTGGCCGATCATGGATGCAAGCGCCAACGCCGCCCAGAACGGCTGTTCGCCATGATGGGCGCGTTGCAGGCTCCAGCTGACCGTGATCATCGAGCGCGTATCGACCAATTGCCGCGCCAGCGAGGCGATCTGGTCGCGGTCGAGGCCTGTAATTTCGGCGCACCATTCGGCTGTCTTCGCCACGCCGTCGCTTTCGCCGTTCAGATAGGCCAGAAAGCGGTCCGACCCGCTGGTGCAGCGCTCTAGGAACGACGCATCGTGCCGGCCGGCGCGCAATATCTCGCCAGCCAGGCCGATCATCAGGGCGGTGTCGGTGTTGGGGCGTATCGGCCACCACTCGGCATTGACCCAGTCCGGCATATCGTCGCGGAACGGGGAAACGAGGATGACCTTCACGCCACGCTTGGCAATCTTGGCCAGATAGGTCTCAAGCGAATGGCTGGCTATTCCTCCGGCTTCGTTTTGCGCCGTCCTGGGCGACATGGCGCCGAAAACGACGAGGGTTTCGGTGTGTTCGGCGATGGTATCGAGCGTGTTCGACTGTCCGTTGCATGCGGAATCGTCGCCCAATATGTGGCGCAGAATGACCGGGCCGGCAGCGGTGGAATAGGTGTCGACGTGGCCGGTATACCCGCCGGCGAGGTTCATCATCCGCTTGAGCAATGAGGGCGCGTGGTGAAACCGGCCGCAGCTCGTCCAGCCATACGATCCGGCAAAGATCGAGGCATTGCCGAAGTCGCGCGACACCCGCTTTATCTCATCGGCAATCAGGGTGGTTGCCTCGTCCCAGCTTACGGGAACGAACTTCTCATTGCCGCGCCCCCGGCGGTCGCTGTTCTCGCGCTTTTCCAGCCAGCCGGAGCGCACCAGGGGGCCGGGTACGCGGCGGCTGTCGCTCGCCCACTCCTTCACCGAATTGATGATGGGCGACGGCGCCGGATCGAACTCGAAGGGTTCGACGTCGACGATCGTGTCGTCTTCCACCAGAAGCGTATAGGCGCCCCAGTGGCTGCAATGCGGTACTCGCTTGATCTCACCCATAACAGGCACCTTCTCGTTAGATCATAGCCTCGATAAGGAACGGCCCTTTTCGGGCGCAGGCGGACTTCAGCAGGTCGTCGAAACGCTCGACCGTATCGGCCCTTGCCGCTTCGACGCCCATGCCGTTGGCGATCTGGACCCAGTTCAGCGCGGGGCTGTCGAGGTTGAGCATGCGGCTTGCGTTCTCGCCCGGCACGCCGGCGCCGACATTCTTCAGTTCGCCCAGAAGTATCTGGTAACGGCGGTTGGCAAACACGATGGTAAGCACGTCCAGCTCCTCGCGGGCCTGGGTCCAAAGAGCCTGCACCGTATACATCCCGCTGCCGTCGGCTTGAAGCACGACGACTTTTCTATCGGGACAGGCAATCGCCGCCCCGGTCGCCAGCGGAAGCCCGATGCCGATCGATCCACCGGTGAGTTGCAGGAAGTCATGCGGGTTGGCCCCATATGTCGGGGCAAAGAAGTCCCGGCCCGAACTGACCGACTCGTCGCAAATTATCGCGTTCTCAGGCATGTGGGCGGTAAGGGAAGCGGCGATGGCGGCGGGTGTCAGCCGACCGTCCGGCAAGGGCGGGGTTTCGCGCCCGGCCAGTCGCGGGGTGATGCCCTTGACCCCGATTTCGTCGGCTAGCATCTCGATGGCCGCGACAAGGTCTTCCCCCTCCAGCGCCAGTTCCATGACGGTACATGTTTCGGGAAGCATGCTGCTTGGTTTGCCCGGATACGCAAAAAAGCCGACCGGTGATTTCGCACCGACCAGCAACACCTGCTCGGTGTCGGCAAACACCTCAAGCGCCTTGTCGATCACGTAAGGGACGCGGTCGAGC
>DASYCS010000433.1:0-4049 GCA_036500025.1 Mesorhizobium sp.
GCCACGCACAAGCCGCAGCGTGTCGTCAACCTCGCCGCGCAAGCTGGTGTCCGCTACGGCTTCCAGAACCCGCACGCCTATATCGACAGCAACATCGTCGGCTTCCTCCATATTCTGGAGGGGTGCCGGAACCACGGCGTCGAGCATCTCGTCTATGCGTCTTCAAGTTCGGTCTATGGCGCGAATACCAAAATGCCGTTCAGCGTCCACGACAATGTCGACCATCCCGTCAGCCTTTACGCCGCCAGCAAGAAGGCGAACGAACTGATGGCGCATTCCTATTCGCATCTGTACGGCATACCGGTCACCGGCCTGCGCTTTTTCACGGTCTACGGTCCGTGGGGCAGGCCCGACATGTCGCCCTTCATCTTCACCCGCAAGATATTGGCGGGCGAGCCGATCGACGTGTTCAACCATGGCCGGCATTCGCGCGACTTCACCTTCATCGACGACATCGTCGAAGGCGTGGTGCGCACGCTGGACGCCGTGGCGCGGCCGGATGCCGGCTGGGACAGCGACAATCCCGAGCCATCCACCTCGTCGGCGCCCTACCGCATCTACAATATCGGCAACAACCAGCCGGTTGAACTGCTCTATTTCATCGAATGCATCGAAAACGCCGTCGGCAAGCGCGCTCAAAAAAACATGCTGCCGGCCCAGCAAGGCGACGTGCTGAGGACCTTTGCCGATATTGACGGACTGGTGGCGGATATCGGCTTTCAGCCTCGAACCTCGATCGAAGACGGCACCCGGCGCTTTGTCGAATGGTACAAGGGTTTCTACGGCATCGTCTGAATCGCCGGAGATGGCGCGGGCGGTGGCCGCATTCGGGCCAAACCGGCAAGGCTGGCGATGGAGCGGGTAAAAATTGCCGCTTGCGAACCAATCGCAGAAAATTCGTTTAGCCAGCCTGCTGCCGCGAGTGTGTAGCGCATTGGCCTCGCTGGCCGCCAACTGCTAAAAGCGGTCAAACTGAATGACCGGGCGTCAAGGACCATCAGCGGTCCGGCGCGATGAAAGAATACGCCGTTCATGCACGCTCCACTTACCCACCTTCAGCGGCTCGAAGCTGAATCGATCCATATATTCCGCGAGGTCGCGGCGAACTTTTCCAAGCCGGTGATGCTTTATTCCGTCGGCAAGGATTCCTCCGTTCTGGTGCATCTGGCGATGAAGGCATTCTATCCGGCCAAGCCGCCTTTTCCGTTCCTGCATGTGGATACGACCTGGAAATTCCGCGAAATGATCGCGTTTCGCGACGTCATGGCCGAAAAGCTCGGCTTCGAGCTCATCGTTCACATCAACGAGGATGGCGTGCGCGACAACATCAACCCGTTCGACCACGGTTCCAACGTCCATACCCATGTGATGAAAACGGTGGGCCTCAGGCAGGCGCTCGACAAATACGGCTTTGACGCGGCCTTCGGCGGGGCGCGCCGCGACGAGGAGAAGTCGCGCGCCAAGGAGCGCATCTTTTCCTTCCGCAATGCCAGCCATGCCTGGGACCCGAAAAACCAGCGGCCGGAAATGTGGAATATCTACAATACGCGCGTGGCGGCGGGCGAATCGATCCGGGTTTTTCCACTGTCGAACTGGACCGAACTCGATATCTGGCAATATATCCTGCAAGAACAAATCCCCATCGTGCCGCTTTATTTCGCCAGGCCGCGCCCGGTTGTCGAACGCGACGGCATGCTCATCATGCGCGACGACGAGCGCATGAACCTGCTGCCCGGCGAGACGATCGAGAACCGGACCGTGCGGTTCCGCACGCTGGGCTGCTACCCGCTGACCGGCGCCATCGATTCCGAAGCGGATACGCTGGAAGCCATCGTCAGCGAAATGCTGACCGCCCGCACCTCCGAACGGCAGGGCCGCCTCATCGACCGCGACGAGGCGGGTTCGATGGAGAAGAAGAAGCGCGAGGGGTATTTCTGAGCATGGCCAGCCTCGCCGAAAAAGATAGCGCCGCCATAGGCGACGTGCGTGACTATCTGGCCGCGCAGGAAAAGAAGACGCTGCTGCGCTTCCTCACCTGCGGCTCGGTGGACGATGGCAAGTCGACGCTGATCGGGCGGCTTCTTTCCGATACCAGGCAGATCTTCGAGGACCAGCTTGCCGCGCTTGAACGCGATTCGCGCAAGCACGGCACCACCGGCGAGGATGTCGATTTCGCGCTATTGGTCGATGGGCTGGAGGCGGAGCGCGAGCAGGGCATCACCATCGATGTCGCCTACCGCTTCTTCGCTACGCCAAAGCGCAAGTTCATCGTCGCCGACACGCCCGGCCACGAGCAATATACGCGCAACATGGCGACCGGCGCCTCGACCGCCGACCTCGCCATCGTGCTGATCGACGCGCGCCAGGGCGTGCTGCGCCAGACCCGGCGCCATTCGATCATCGCCTCGCTGCTCGGCATCCGCCACATCGTGCTTGCGGTCAACAAGATCGACCTGATGGATCATTCCCAGGCGGTGTTCGACCAGATCGTCACCGACTACATGGAATTCGCCAGGGATCTCGGTTTCAAGAGCATCCAGCCGATCCCGATGTCGGCGCGCTTCGGCGACAATGTCACCATGGCTTCGCCGAAAATGCCCTGGTACAGCGGCCCGACCCTGCTCGGCCATCTCGAAACCGTGCCGGTCGAAAACGACTATCTCGACAAACCCTTCCGTTTCCCGGTGCAGCACGTCGTCCGCCCGAACCTCGATTTCCGCGGTTTCGCCGGCCAGGTCGCCTCGGGCAAGGTCGCCATCGGTGACAAGGTCACCGTCGCCAAGTCCGGCCAGCAATCGCGCATCAAGGAGATCGTCACCCATGGCGGCAATCTCGAAAGCGCCGTCGAAGGCCAGGCCGTCACCATCGTGCTCGCCGACCAGATCGACATTTCACGCGGCGACATGCTGGTCGATCCGACCGACCGACCGCATGTGGCCGACCAGTTCCAGGCGCATGTCATCTGGTTCGACGCCCAGCCGATGATCCCGGGCCGCAGCTATATCCTGCGCACCGAAGTCGACAGCGTCAGCGCCACGGTGACCGCGCTCAGGCACCAGGTCAACATCAACACCTTCGCCCACGAGGCCGCCAAGCACCTCAACATGAACGAGGTCGGCGAGTGCAATATCTCGACCCAGGCGCCGATTGCCTTCGACGCCTACAAGGACAACCGCGTCAGCGGCAATTTCGTGCTGATCGACCGCTTCACCAACGCCACCGTCGGCGCCGGCATGATCGACTTTCCGCTGCGCCGCGCCTCCAACGTCCACTGGCAGGCGATGGAGGTCAACAAGGACGCGCGTGCCGCGCTCAAGAGCCAGCGGCCGACCGTGCTCTGGTTCACAGGCTATTCCGGCTCGGGCAAGTCGACCATCGCCAACAACCTCGAAAAGCTGCTGGCCGCCCAGGGCAGGCACACGTTCATGCTCGACGGCGACAATGTCCGCCACGGCCTGAACCGCGATCTCGGTTTCACCGATGACGACCGCGTCGAAAACATCCGTCGCGTCTCGGAAGTCGCCAAGCTGATGACCGATGCCGGCCTGATCGTCATCGTGTCCTTCATATCGCCCTTCCGATCCGAACGGCAAATGGCGCGCGATCTGTTCCCGCAAGGCGAGTTCATCGAGGTGTTCATCGATACGCCGCTGGAAGAATGCATCAAGCGCGATCCGAAGGGTCTCTACAGGAAGGCGCAGGCCGGCGAGATCGAGAATTTCACCGGCATCTCCTCGCCCTACGAGGCGCCGGAAACCCCGGAAGTGCACATCCATACCCTCGGCCACGAGCCGGCGGAACTGGCCATGCTGATCGAAACCTATCTCAACAAGCGGTGAGCGCCATGATCGAAACATTCGAAACGCTCGCCCTTGCCGCCGGCAAGGCAATCCTGGATGTCTACCACGCCGGCGCCCATGTCAGCTACAAGGCCGACAGCTCGCCGGTGACGGAAGCCGACGAGCGCGCCGAGGCGATCATTCTCGCCGGCCTCAAGCAGGCCTTTCCGGACATCCCTGTCGTCGCCGAAGAAGCGGCTGCGACCGGCA
>DASYCS010000434.1:0-3974 GCA_036500025.1 Mesorhizobium sp.
GCATTCCTGGTTGCCGAGCAATTGAAAGCGGAACGGGTCGGTCATGGACAGCGGATCGCCGAAGCCTCCTGAAGGGCCGGCCATGGGGCCGTCCAGTTCGAACGTTTCGGCCTGGACGGACCAGTACTTCCTGAAGACCAAGGCGACGGTCCAGCGCTTCGGCGATATGTGCGTCACCTATGCCGTCTTCATGCGGCGCCCGGTGGTCTCCGCGCCGCGCATCGCGCTGAACTGGCTGCATGAAATGGCCAGGGAGCGCGGCACGGAATTCAGGGTCGATCTCATTTACCCGGAAGGGAAGTGGGTCGGCGCCGGTGAACCGGTCATGTATATCACCGGCTCCCTCGTTCATCTGTCCGATCTCGAGACCATCCTGCTGATGAAGCTGGGGCCGGCTTGCGTCGCGGCTTTCAACGCCTCCACCATGTGCTCCGACCTCCCCAGCGCCGCCTTCCTCGCCATGGATGCGCGGCACTGCGCCGGCTTGGAGATGGCCGAACTGATGGCCTATGCGGCTTCGGTCGGTTCCGCCCGCGCCAGGCGCAAGGTTGGCGCCAAGGGCTTCATCGGCAACGCCACCGAGGCGACGGCGCATTATTTCGGCCAGGAACATGCCATGGGCACGATGCCCCATGCGCTGATCGGCTATGCCGGTTCGACCTTGCGGGCGGCCGAGATGTTCCATGAGACTTTCCCGGAACAGCCGATGACCGTGCTGGTCGATTATTTCGGCCGCGAGGTCACGGATTCCCTCACCGTGGCGCGGCGCTTTCCCAATCTCGCAGCCGAGGGTCGGCTCTCTGTCCGTCTCGATACGCCGGGCAGCCGCTTCATCGAAGGGCTCGACCCCAGCGTTTCCTACGCGATCATGGAGCGGCATGTGCCGCGTGTGATCCGTGGCTATCGCAGTGAGCAGGAGTTGCGCCATCTGGTCGGCGCCGGCGTATCGGCTTCCGCGATCTGGCATCTGCGCGACGCGCTCAACCGCGAGGGCTTCCAGCGGGTGAAGATCGTGGCCTCTTCCGGCTTCGATCCGGCGAAATGCAAGGTGATGGCGGAGGCCTTGGCGCCGATCGACGTCATCGGTACCGGTTCCTTCCTGCCGCAGCGCTGGACGGAGACCTATGCCACGGCGGATATCATCGAATATGACGGCGTGAAGCGCGTCAAAATCGGCCGCGAGTTCCTGTTTCGTAAGCAGGACTGAAGCCGCTTACGCCATTCGGAGCAGTTCCCGGCGACTCTACGCCGAACGAAGGTGCTTAACGCCTGCGTTCGGCCTTTCTATGATCTTGCGGTCGAGACCCTGGATTTGCGTTTCCTGCGTCCGACCCGCCACCATCAATCGCAACCGGACCCGGCCAACCACGGTGCCTCGACCGACAGACCCGTTGTCAACCGACCGCGGGCGCAACCCCATGGGAGGGCACCATGCCGCATTACATGTTGCAAGGCAGCTATACGAAGGAAGCGATCAAGGCCATGGCGGCGAAGCCGGAAGACCGGTCCGTGCCGGCCGGCAAGCTCGCGAAGAGCCTGGGCGGCAAGCTGCACAGCCTGTTCATGAGCTTCGGGAAGTATGATTTCGTCGCCATCATGGAATTGCCGGACGATGAAGCGGCGGCGGCTTGCAGCATGACCGTCGCTTCGGCCGGCCATGTCGCGCATATGTCCACCACGAAACTGTTCACCGTGGCCGAAGCGACCAAGGCGATGGCCAAGGCCGGTGCTTCCAAGATCGACGCGCCGAAAGGGAAATAGCGGCGACCGGATGCCGGAATGGCGCGTCACGTCCGCGAACGTGGCGCGCTTATTCCCCGGGCGCCTTGGCGAAGGGGATTTCCGACCAGACATAGCCCAGCTCGTTGCTGCTGGGCTTGCGGGCATATTGCAGGATCCAGGTCTTGCCCGTCCGGGTATCCACCATGACATTGACCTTGGTGCGGCCCTGGGCGAGATCCCGGTCCGGCTGGTCGAGCACCATCAAGATATAACGCTGGCCGACCTTTTCGATATCGGGAGTCGGCGTCAACTGGTCCGGATAGTTCTGTTGGGCAATGGCGTGATGGGTAACGCCGATGGCTGCGCTTAAAGCCACGACAGCAAACAGCGCTTTCCGCTTTGGTAAATGGCGCAAGATGGTCTCCCCGCAAAAATCGTCCCTGGATAGGATTTTCCCCCGGCCTTTCGCGGGTGCCAAGCTGCAATTCTCAGGCGGCAGGGCGGGAATGCCGCAAAATCATGGCGTTTCAACACCTTTGCTGCGCTGCCGCATTGAAAGTCCCGGAGCCGCCCGGTAAGGTTTTCCAGGACAAGGCAGGATTCCCGTGACCGATACGCTTCGCATCTCTTTCGCCCAGTTCAATCCCACCGTCGGGGATATCGCCGGCAATGCGGACCTCGTTCGCAAGGCGCGCCGCCATGCCGCCGAGGATTCCGCCGATCTCGTCATGTTGAGCGAGCTTTTCCTCTCCGGCTATCCCCCGGAGGACCTGGTCCTGAAGCCGGCTTTCCAAGAGGCCTGCCGCGCCGCGACCGAGGCCCTTGCCGCCGAAACCGCCGATGGCGGGCCGGCCGTCCTGCTGGGCACGCCCTGGGTGGAAGAGGGCAAGCTCTACAACGCGATTTGCCTGCTGGACGGCGGCAAGGTCGCGGCCACCCGCTACAAGGTCGATCTGCCGAATTACAGCGTGTTCGATGAAAAGCGGGTCTTCGCCGCAGCCGGCCTGCAGGGTCCGGTCAGTTTCCGCGACGTCCGCCTCGGTCTGCCGATCTGCGAGGATATCTGGAAGCCGGAAGTCGTCGAATGCCTGGTGGAATCCGGCGCCGACATCCTGCTGGTGCCGAATGGCAGCCCCTATGAATACGACAAGCAGGATGTGCGCTACACCCTGGTGCGTCAGCGCATCGAGGAATCCGGGCGGCCGGCGGTCTATCTGAACCAGGTGGGCGGCCAGGATGAGTTGGTCTTCGACGGCGCCAGCTTCGTCGTCAACGGCGACGGCCAGATCGCGGTGCAGATGCCGGCTTTCGCCGAGGCGCAAACCACCACGACCTGGCGCCGTGTCGGCAATAACGGCTGGAAATGCGATGCCGGCCTGCTTGCGCCACAGCCGGACCAGCTCGAGGGTATCTATCAGGCGATGATGCTGGGCCTGCGCGACTATGTGAACAAGAACCGCTTCCCGGGCATCCTGTTGGGCCTTTCCGGCGGCATCGATTCCGCGATCTCGGCGGCCGTCGCTGTAGACGCACTCGGCGCCGACAAGGTGCGGGCCTTCATGCTGCCTTCGCCTTATACCAGCGACGACAGCATCGACGATGCCGCGCAATGCGCCGAGCTGCTCGGCATCACGCATGACACGGTTTCGATCCAGCCGGCGATGCACGCTTTCGAGGAAATGCTGCGCGACGTCTTCGCCGGCCGCAACCAGGATGTGACCGAGGAAAATGTGCAGAGCCGCATCCGCGGCGTCTCGCTGATGGCGATCTCCAATAAGCTCGGCCACATGCTGCTGACCACAGGCAACAAATCCGAGATGTCGGTGGGCTATGCCACGCTCTACGGCGATATGTGCGGCGGCTTCTCCGTCTTGAAGGATATCTACAAGATCATGGTCTACCGGCTCTGCAAGTGGCGGAACGCGCATAAGCCGGCGAATGCGTTGGGTCCTTCCGGGCCGGTGATGCCCGAGCGCGTGCTGACCAAGGCGCCGACCGCGGAGTTGCGCCCCAACCAGACCGACCAGGATTCGCTGCCGCCTTATGAAATCCTCGACGGCATCCTGGAATGCCTGGTCGAGAAGGAGCTCACCGTGGAGGCGATCGTGGCGAAGGGTTTCGACCGCGCCACGGTGCTGCGGGTCTGGCGCATGCTGGATCTCGCGGAATACAAGCGGCGCCAGGCGCCCCCGGGCGTGAAGATCACCCATCGCGCCTTCGGCAAGGACCGGCGGTATCCCATCACCAACGGC
>DASYCS010000435.1:0-11554 GCA_036500025.1 Mesorhizobium sp.
ATGGTTGGCGGCAGGCAATGTCGTATCCTGCGCATCGGACAATCGCAGCGGACACGCCATGGATTTCGCCTGTCCGCGCTTATCTTATTGTACTGGCTTGTCTTTAGGTCATTCAGTCCCGATGCGCGGCGTCAGTCGGAGACTTCCGTCTGTGGCCGGTCGTGGCCGTCGGCCAATTCCTCATGCCAGTTGCCGTCGGCATCCTCATAGACGATCCCGTCCGTCGTCCCCGAGACCTGCTGTTCCGCAGATGCCCTTTCGGCGGCGTGCAAGGCCTGTGCGTGGCTAGGGAAGGTTTCGGAAAAGGTCGATCCGACCTTGTAGGCCCAGCCGCCATCGTGTTCGACAACCTTGTAGACAAGTTTCGCCATTGGAATCTCCGGGTTTGGTTTTGAGCGGACCTGACCGTCAGGTCCGCCCGCCGGCAAAGCTTTCAGGAACGCAAGGCGCGGTCAATGGTTGCGGTATCGCCTGTGCGCCTCGCAGCCATCGCCAACAGTTATTTGCTTGCGGCCTACAGCGTCTCTTTCATCCAATGCTGCATCGTGGTGACGGAGCGGGCCAATTGCGGGGCCGGGTGGATCGTGTCGCCCAGTGCCGCTGCCGCGCGCCATCCCCAGCGCGGATCGGCCAGAAAGCCGCGACCCAGCGCGACCATGTCGGCCCGACCTTCGGCCACCACCGCCTCGGCCTGCCGGGGGTCGTCGATCAGCCCGACCGCTCGCGTCGGAATGTCGGCGCCCTTGCGCACGGCCTCGGCCAGATGGATTTGATAGCCGGGGCTGGAAGGCATTTTCTGCAAGGGAGAATTGCCGCCGCTGGAACAGCATATATACGCGATGCCTTCAGCCTTCAGCGCCTTGGCGGCCTCGATGGCATCTTCAACGTCGAAGCCACCATCGACCCAGTCTTTCACCGATAGTCGGGCGCCGAGCATGAGGTTTGGAGCGGCTTTCTTCACGGCCTTGGCGACTTCGACCGCGAAACGGGAGCGGTTTTCGATGGAGCCGCCCCAGCGGTCTGTACGCTTGTTGGAAAGCGGCGACAGGAACTGGAAGATCAGATAGCCGTGCGCGGCGTGCAACTCGATGAAGTCGAAGCCGGCGCGGTCGGCGCGCCGGGCGGCTTGGGCGAAGAGTTCGATGGTTTCCAGGATCTCGTCGTCCGTCAGGGCATGCGGAACCTGCGCTTCTTCATTATAGGGAATGGCGGAGGCCGAGACCACCGGCCATGGGTCCTGTCCGGACTTCAGCGGCTCGCCGCCCTCCCACGGACGCTGCCAGGAAGCCTTGCGTCCGGCATGGCCAAGTTGGGTGCCGAATTTGACGCCGGGTGCTGCGACACGCTTTGCCGCATCGAGCGCGCGCCGCGCCGCCGCTTCATTGTGGTCGGAATAGAGGCCAAGGCAGCCATGCGAAATACGCGCGCGCCGCTCGACATTGGTCATCTCGACCGTAACCATGCCAGCACCAGACATGGCGTAGCTCATCCATTGCTGGAGGTGCCAGTCGGTGGCGGAGCCATCATCGGCGGAGTATTGGCACATCGGCGCTATGGCGATGCGGTTGGGAAAGGTAAGGCCGGCGAGCGTAATAGGTTCGAACAAAGAGGCTGTCATGAAAGGCTCCAGAAAGACACGCCCTATGTAGGGACCAAGACCGGCATTGGCCAGACCGGCAACATCACGAAGGCGTGGCGGCAGCGGGCCGCGCCGCACGGCATTGTCTGTCTGCATAACGCCGGTTGACGTTTTGGCGTAAAGCCTTGAAAAGCACGATGCGCGGACGTGGCGGAACTGGTAGACGCAAGGGACTTAAAATCCCTCAGCCTCGGCTATACGGGTTCGATTCCCGTCGTCCGCACCACTCGAATTGCCATTGTCGGAAGATGATAAGGGGCGCGAAACAGCCAGCGGGCATTCCCCCCTGGAACCACGCCTCACGCCGGCAAATGCTCCGCGCCCCCATTTGAAATCTGTCTCAATTTTCAGGCGAGCGCCAATGAAACGATTGCTTAACCTTAGGCGCTAACCTTAACCGACGAGGGGCAGGCATCCTGCAACTCACTGGCCGGTGACGACGGTCAACACCTTGAAAGGTGTGGTGATGACGATCTCGGCAACGGCCCCGACCGCCTGGCCGATGCCCTGGCCAAGGTCGTTGACGCGCTGTTGGTTCAGGGGCTGGTCCGTATCAGACAGGCTGGCCGGCGCGCGCAGGCGGTCGCCCAGCAATTGCACGAGGATGGGATTGTCGGCGAATTTCGCGTGGTTTAGCCGGTCGGCGCTCTTCGTCTTGGTGAGATCGACCACGACGACGCCATAGCTGGCAAGGTCGGCGGCGTCGTTATAATCGCCGACGCGAGGCTTCGATCCCGAGATGAAGCTGGAGAGTTTCAGGGCGCGGTCGTCGCCCGAAAGCAGGACGGTGAACGGCTTGTCCGGCTTGCCGTAGCGGATCATCTGTTTCTTGAAGACGTCAACGTCGATGTCGGGCGAGGCGAGGATGACATAGCCAAGCTTGCCATTCAGGTCGCGGTCGCCGGTGATGGCCAATTGCCTCAGCGCTTCCATCGTCACCCATGTGCCCATGGAATGGGCGATGATGTCGATGCTCTTGACCTTGGTCCTGGCGATCAGCCTCAGCGTGGCCTCAAGATCGTCGCGCGCGGCGTTGGCGCTTTCCTTGTCGTAGACATAGTCGGTCAGCCTGGCGCCCGAAGCCCATGAAAACAGCACCGGCGTGCCGGGGTAGCTGGTGTCGGCGGCAATCTGCGTCAACCGGTAGATGCCATCGTCGAAGCCATTGTTGAAGCCATGCACGAAGACGAGCGCGCGGTCGCCGCGCAGCGTTACGTCGGCGCCAAGCGCTTTGGCGAATTGCTGCTGGTTGGCATAGGACGTTACCCGCCTTGCCGTAAAATCCTTGGCGGGATCGCTGGCCGCGCGGCCCTTGGCGCGCTCGATGTTGCCGACCTGGTGCGTCTTGGGCACCGTTACGTCGACACGAGCGTAGCTTGTGGTGAGTGAGCGTTCGCCGTCGAATACCTGGCGCGGGTCGGCCGTCGCTTTCTTGCGCGTCGTGGCCACGAATATCTCGTGGGTCGAGCCGATGGTCGAGGCGGGCGCGTCGATAACGGTCTTGTTGAGCAGGTCATGGGTGTTGCTGCCGGCGCAACCGGCAAGCGACGACGCGAAAGCGATCAGGATCAAGAATGACTTGCGGCGCACGTTAAGGTCGCTCCTGAACAAGGTGCGTCCTCAACGCCCCGGCCATGGAATGATGCATAACCAATTTTGGTCCAACTGCAAACGCCATATGCCGGGCTTGCGCCGAAAAGGCCTGTATCCAAATTTCCTACATGATGCCGCTGCCGGCCGGCTGGCTGAGTTGCTTGATGCGGTCGGTCACATCGCGGTCGCTGGCAAAGCCGTCATCTTGGCGAAGCCGCTGGCCGAGTTCTTTCACCAGCGCCGGATTGTCGGCGAATTTGGTATGGTTGAAGGTGTCGTTGCCCTTGGCATTGGAGAGATCGACGACGGTGACGCCGTAATCGGCCAGGTCGGCGGCGTTCTTGTAGTCGCCGACGCGCGGCCGCGAACCGGCGATCATGCCGGAAATCCGCAAGGCGCGGTCGTCGTCGGACAAAAGCAGGATGAACGGCTTGTCCGGCTTGCCGTAGCGCCGCATTTGGCTCTTGAACACGTCGACATCGATATCCGGTGAGGCCAGCACCACATCGCCAAGCTTGCCGGCAAGGTCGCGGTCGCCGGTTATCGCCATCTGCCGCAACGTTTCCATCGTAACCCATGTGCCCATCGAGTGGGCGACGATATCGATGCGCCGCGCGCCGGACTGTTCCAGCATCCGCAGCGTCACCTCAAGCTGGTCACGGGCGGCGCTGGCGCTTTCCTTGTCGTAGACGTAACTGGTGGTCGAAGCGCCGGAGGCCCATGAAAACAGAACGGGCGTGCCCGGATAGCCGGCATCGTGGACGATCTGGGAGAGGCGATAGACGGCGTCGTCAAAGCCCGTATTGTAGCCATGGACGAAAAGCATGACGCGGCCGCCGCGCGCGGCGATATCGGCGTTGAGCGCCTTGGAAAATTTGGGCGCGGTATCGTAGCCGACCACTTCCGAGGCCATGAAATATTTGGAAGGATCATCCGACTTGCCCCGACTTTTCCGCTCGATCTGGCCGGTCTGGTGCGTGGCCGGAACGGTGACGTTGACGCGGGCAAAATTCAGAGTGGCCGAGCGCTCGCCGTCGAATACCTTGCTCGGGTCGTCCGAGCGCTTGCGGGTGGTGGCGATGAAAATCGAATGATTGCCGGAAATCTGGGTTACCGAAGCCGTGACGATGGCGCTGCCGAGAAGCTCGTCGGTCCGGTTGGTGCCGCAACCGGCAACCAACAAAGCCAGCGCGAAGGGGATAAGGGTCTTCAGACGCACGATCAAATCCAGTCAAGGCCCAGGGTGAAACGCCGGCAAAAGCGAGGGGCGGCTCGCGGTTCGTTGCAATTTTGCGAAAGCTTGTCCCGCCAGCCAAGTGCGGCGGAAGTAAGTCGGAGCCGGCTTTACAGGCAATCGGCGTCTCAGCGGAACGCTGGACTGTTGCACGAAAGCCAAAATGGCGGCAGGAACGCTGCGACAAGAATGGAACCCGCGCCATGACCAGCTATATCGACAGCGTTTCGAATGCCGCCGCCGCGGTGCGCGAAATATTCCCCGAAACGCCATTGCAGGAGAACGACTATCTTTCCAAGAAGTTCGGCGCGCGAATTCTCCTGAAGCGCGAAGATTTGACGCCGGTTAGGTCCTACAAGATACGCGGGGCGTTCAATTTCTTCCGCAAGACGCTGGCCGCCGGCAATCAGGCGGAACTGTTCGTATGCGCTTCGGCCGGCAACCACGCGCAGGGCTTTGCCTATGTCTGCCGCCATTTCGGCAAGAAGGGCGTCGTGTTCATGCCGGTGACGACGCCGCAACAGAAAATAGACAAGACGCGGCTTTTCGGCGGTGAATTCGTCGAGATACGGCTGATCGGCGATTTCTTCGACGATTGCTACCACGCGGCTCTCGCCTTCACCGACGAGGCCGGCGCCCACATGGTGCCGCCGTTCGATCATCGCGATATCATCGAAGGGCAGGCGACGGTTGCGCAGGAAATCCTGGCGCAGATGCCCGGCGGGCGGACGCCGGACATGGTGATGCTGCCGGTCGGCGGCGGTGGATTGGCCGCGGGCGTCACGCATTATTTCGCCGAACGCCGCGCCAGCGGCGACAAGGACACGCGCTTTGTCTTTTGCGAGCCGGCGGGCGCGCCAAGCCTCAAGGATAGTCTCGTTGCCGGCAAGCGCGTGAAACTTGCCAAGATCGATAGTTTCGTCGACGGCGCGGCGGTTGGGGAAATCGGCCGCGAAAATTTCCGCCTGCTCAAAGGCTTCGAGCCGGAAGCGGTGCATCTCATTCCGGAAAACCGGCTTTGCGCCACGATGATTGAAATGCTGAATGTCGAGGGCGTGGTGCTTGAGCCGGCGGGCGCGCTGGCCATCGATGCGCTGAAGGATTTTGCCAGGAAGGAAATCAAGGGCAAAACCATCGTCTGCGTGGTTTCGGGCGGCAATTTCGATTTTGAGCGGCTGCCCGACGTCAAGGAGCGGGCGCTTCGCTTCCAGCGGCTGAAGAAATATTTCATCATCCGCTTTCCGCAGCGGCCCGGCGCGCTGCGGGATTTTCTCGAAATGCTCGGCCCCGACGACGATATCGCCCGCTTCGAATATCTGAAGAAGTCAGCGCGCAATTTCGGCTCGGTACTGATTGGCATCGAGACGAAGGATCACCGCAATTTCGATCAGCTGATTGCGAAATTCGCCAGCGAGGGCGTGCAATATCAGGATATTACCGACAATGAGACGCTGGCCGGCTTCATCGTATGAACGCGCCGCCGGCCGTGACGCTGATTACCAGCTTCCCGTATTGGGCATTGACGCCCAGGGTTCGGCCTTTTCCTTGGCCGGGCCTTTTTGCAAAAGCTCGATGGAAATGCCGTCCGGCGATTTGATGAAGGCCATGTTGCCGTCGCGAGGCGGGCGGTTGATGGTGACGCCCTTGTCCATGAGGTTCTGGCAGGTGGCGTAGATGTCGTCGACCTCATAGGCGAGATGGCCGAAATTGCGGCCGCCGCGATATTCTTCCGGGTCCCAATTATAGGTCAGTTCGACCAGCGGCGCTTTCGCGGCGATGCCAGTCTGCTCGTCTTCGGATGCGGCGAGGAATATCAGCGTGAAGCGGCCCTGCTCGTTTTCGTGACGGCGCACTTCCTTGAGGCCGAGCTTGGCGCAATAGAAGTCGAGCGAAGCATCGATATCGGCGACGCGAACCATGGTGTGCAGATAGCGCATATGTCTCTCCTTTGGCGTTGCGGCGGACAATAGGGAGGGTGTGGCCGGCTCGCAACCGCTTCGATGCCGGTTCGGTGCAAGATTGGTCGTGGCAAATAACGATGGCGATATTGTTGTAAAGAGCCGTGAAAAAAGCCGGCACGCTCTTGCACAGACCTGAAATGGCGGTGTTAATCTGTTTGCAAGAATCAGTTGCGGTGTTTTCGGCAAGGGGGGCATTCCAATGGAAGACAAAGCCTCTGCGACGAGGTGGAATGCGACCGTTGGCGAAGCCGTGGCGCGGGACGAAGCGGGAGAGACGGGCGACCTTGTCGAAGTCTCCGGCGCGATAAAGTGGTTCGACGTGGCCAAGGGCTACGGGTTCATCCTTCCCGATGAGGGATCGGCCGGCGATATCCTGCTCCATGTGACTTGCCTGCGCAAAGACGGATTCCAGACCGCGCTTGAAGGTTCGCGCATTGTTTGCCTGGTCAGGCAGGGCGATCGCGGGATGCAGGCGTTCCGCGTCCTGTCGATGGATGTCTCGACCGCCATTCATCCCGCCGAAATGCAGGAGCCGCGCACGCATGTGTCGGTCACGCCCGAGAGCGGGCTGGAGCGGGCGATGGTAAAGTGGTTCAACCGCACCAAGGGCTTTGGATTCCTGAGCCGGGGCGAGGGCACCGAGGACATTTTCGTCCATATGGAAACATTGCGCCGCTATGGCGTGACCGAGCTTCGGCCGGGGCAGGTCGTGCTCGTGCGCTTCGGCCGCGGCGACAAAGGCCTTATGGCCGCCGAAATTCACCCCGATATGGGCACCTTGCCGGTCTCGCACTAGCGCGAGGCCGGACCGAGGAATGCCGATGACCCATAGAAAATGGTTGCCGACCGGCGGCTTTGCCGTGGCGCTGGCCTTTGCCGTATTTGCCTTTCTCCAGATAGCGCAGAGCTTTGCCGATGGGCAGGCGATGATCCTGCCGGTGGACCCGGCGCCGCTGGTCGCGGTAACGGATAGCGGCAAGCATTCGTTCGACATCGAGATCGCCGACGACGCGGCGGAGCGTTCCGCCGGGCTAATGTACCGCGAAAACATGGCCGATGATCACGGCATGCTGTTCGTGTTCGGAGTGCCGCAGCAGGTGGCGTTCTGGATGAAGAACACGCCGATGCCGCTCGATCTCCTGTTCATCGATGAGGACGGCAAGGTGCGTGCCATCAGGCAGGGAGAGCCACAATCGGAGGCGGTGATAGCGCCCGGCGAAACGGTGCGCTTCGTGCTTGAACTGAAGTCGGGGACTGCCGCCAGGGACGGCATCAAGGAAGGCGATATCGTCAAGCATCCCATAATTGGCGGTCAGGGCGACGACCAGGGCATGGACGATGCGCCTGCCGATGGAAAAGCTTCGGGCGGCAGCGGCGGCTGACGGGAATGCCAGGCATGCAATTTTTCAACCACCGGGGTTTCGACCTCGCTTATTTCGACCGCGAACCTCAATCCGGCAGCGGCGACCCGGTGCTGATGATCCATGGCTTTGCATCCAGCCACTTCGTCAACTGGGTGGCTCCGGGTTGGTTCAAAGTGCTGAATGACGCCGGCTACCGCGCGATTGCGATCGACAATCGCGGCCATGGCGTTTCCAGCAAGAGCTATATATCGGCCGATTACGAGCCGGCGGAAATGGCGTCCGACGCGGCGGCGCTGCTCGACCATCTCGGCATCGAGCGCGCCCATGTTATGGGTTATTCGATGGGCGCGCGCATCGCCGCTTTCATGGCGCTGTCCCATCCGGACAAGGTCGCAACGCTGGTGCTGGGCGGCCTTGGCATCGGCATGGTGGATGGCGTTGGCGACTGGGACCCGATCGCCGATGCATTGCTGGCCAAGGATGCCGCCGGCATCACGCATGTGCGCGGGAAAATGTTTCGCGCTTTCGCCGACCAGACGCATAGCGACCGGCAGGCGTTGGCCGCCTGCATCATCGGCTCCCGAACGTTGCTTGGTGAAGAAGAGGTGGCGCGCATCGGCCAGCCGACGCTGATTGCCGTCGGCACCACCGACGACATAGCCGGCTCGCCGCAGGAACTTGCAGCGCTGATGCCTAGGGCGGAAGCATTTTCCATCGAGGGCAGGGATCACATGCTGTCGGTCGGCGACAAGACGTTCAAGAAGCGGGTGTTGGAATTCTACGCCGAAAACCCGCTCTGACAGGACCGGAGTTCAATTGAGCGCGCCGGCAAATGGTGATTTGCGCGCTTGCGCTGCTCCAATGCGCTGTTTTCATTTCGCGCTGACCTCAAATTCTCACTCGCCTTTCGCCTTGGCCTCCAGCGCACCCAGCGAACGCTCGATATTTTCGCGCGCTTGAGTTTCGAAACGGCGGCGAAATTCCTGCGTATGAAAAACATGCGCTTGGCTGCTGAAATTCTTCAAAACCGCGCCGCGCCCGGCAATCCAGGCGGGTTCCGGCACCCATGCGTATTCCTGGCGCACGGCACGCTCATAGGCGTCGAAAACATTCGGCGGCGCGCCGAGGATGGACAAATCCATGTCGAGGAAGAGAGAAGTGTCACGCAGAAAGCCGGCATCGGACGATTGAGGCAGTTGGTGCGTGGCGGTGGCCTCGATCATCGCCGTGATGCGTTCGATCCGAGCCGCGTCTGCCCGACCGTCCAGCTTTTGGCGCGCAAGGGCCGCACTTTGCGCCTCATTATCCTTGGTCTGACTGTCGTAGATGGCGTCGTGGAACCAGATCGCCGCGTCGAACGCTTCCGGATCGGCCAATTCCGGGCGGTATTCTCGCGCCAGTGCCAGCAGCGCCTCGATATGGGCAAGGCCGTGATAGTGCCGCTGGGGCGCGGCATACAGGGCTGAGAGTTCACGCATCAGGGCGCTGTCGATCAAGATTTCGTTTTCCATTGCCGGTTGAATTTACGCCAGCCCGATCCATTTGACACTGGCTTAAGGAAAATTGAGTTCACCCATGCTATCATCTGGCTTATAGGTGCGGCTCTTAAATGCTCAAGCCGGCAGGCGGAGACGTTCGATGAACATCAATATCGCTCGCACGAGCACATTGCAGCCGATGGATCCGATCTGGCGTTCCATCCGCGACGAGGCGCTGGAAGCGGTGACGCGCGACCCGTTGCTGTCGGCATTCCTCTATTCGACCATCCTCAATCAGGAAAGCCTGGAAGACGCGGTGATCCACCGGCTGGCCGAGCGGCTTGCCCACCAGGATATCGGTTCTGACCTGATCCGCCAGACATTCAAGGCGATGGCCGTCGACGATACCAACTGGGCGACGACAGTGCGCGTCGACATCCAGGCCTATTACGACCGCGATCCGGCTTGCGACCGGTTCATTATGCCGGTGCTCTACTTCAAGGGCTTTCACGCCATTCAGACGCACCGGCTGGCCCATTGGCTGTGGAATCATGGCCGTAAGGATTTTGCGCTTTATCTGCAAAGCCGGTCGTCGTCGGTTTTCCAGACGGATATCAATCCGGCGGCGAAGATCGGCAAGGGCGTTTTCCTCGATCATGCGACCGGACTGGTTGTCGGCCAGACGGCGGTGATCGAGGACGATGTATCGATCCTGCATGGGGTGACGCTGGGCGGTACCGGCAAGGCGGGCGGCGACCGCCACCCGAAGATCCGCCACGGCGTGCTTATCGGCGCGGGCGCCAAGATATTGGGCAATATCGAGATCGGCCATTGCTCGAAGATCGCGGCGGGGTCGGTGGTGCTGTCGCCGGTGCCGGACAACAAGACCGTTGCCGGCGTGCCGGCGCGCGTGGTCGGCGAAAGTGGTTGCGATCATCCCGCGCGCCAGATGGACCAGCTGTTGCCGTCGCAATCGATGGATCACGTCGTCAGTTTCGACATCTGATTTTGTTTCGGTATTTAAGCGGTGGGCTTTGGCATGAAGGCGGCACGTCGCCTTTACATCGTCATCCCTGCCGTGCCAGAAGCGCCGTCACACCAGCAAGACCAGATGGATCGGAGAAGACGTTGAAGCCGGAAGAAATCAGAAAACTGGACGCCTATTTCAAGCGCGTTTTTCAGAATGCCAATCTGGAAGTGAAGGCGCGTCCGCGCAAGGACGATTCGGCCGAAGTGTATGTCGGCGACGAATTTCTCGGCCTCGTCTTCAAGGACGAAGATGATGGCGACTACAATTTCTCGATGGCTATCCTCGACATCGACCTGGCCTGATCCGGAAGGTCGATTGCTGCCGGTCGGGCGTTGGAACGGCTATCGTTTGCGCCCGGTTTTCAGGATTTTGGCGGCTTTTTCCGCAATGGCGGCGTCCAGCGCTTGCCAATTCGCCAAAAACTCCTGCGGAAAGCGGTAAGTTAGGCTCAAATCCTCGCCGACCTGAATATCCCGTTCGCATGGCGCCAGCGATTGCGCGGCGCTCGCGCCGCTCAAGCAGCGGGCGACGAAGGGATCTTTTCCCGGACGTTGGCCGACAACCAGCACCTCGTTGAGATATCCGGTTTTTGCCTTGAAGTTGTAGAGCGTAGTGCCGTCGGGGCCTGACAGGCCCGGCTGCTCGATCAAGGAACTGTAGATCGGCGCAAAGCGGCCGCTCATGTCCCGGGACATCATCTGTTCCTCGAAGGCCAGGAAGATGATGTTCCTGGCCGCTCCCTGGCCGTTGAAATCGCTGCGCGCAGCTTCGCTGTAACCGTCCAACGCCGGATAGCGCAGGTAGAGATCGAGCCGCGAGGCAACGCCGTCATGGCGCGCGCGGTCGAAGCGTATGGCGTTGGCTGGGATGGTGATGACATTGTTACCGATTACGACCTCGCGGAGCGTACCGTCATCGGTATAGCCGCCCATCGCGATGGCGTGGCCAAACAGTTTCCCGCTAAAGCTGATCGCCGCCGAAAGCAGGGCCAGCGCGGCGAAGGCGTAGAACAGCTTCATCATGAACGACGAACTTGGCACGGCGAATATGTGGCTGTCGGCTAACGCGGCCTGTTTCATCGAACCCTCGTTTACGCGTGCCCGAATGGCACACGCGACACGGCATGAGCCTTGCGTCGCCCGGCATGACTGTGCTGTTTTGTGGTAAACGGAAGGTAAATATGGGCACGATAGAGATGGCGGCCTTCCTCTTTCTGGTCGGGATCACCGCCTCCGGCCTCGTCGGATCTGTCATG
>DASYCS010000436.1:0-3011 GCA_036500025.1 Mesorhizobium sp.
GCCGCCGAATGTTCGGGATCGTCGCGCACGCCAAGCAGCGCGCCATGCACCGAGGGATGCAGCGTCTTGACCCGCCCGTCCATGATTTCTGGAAAGCCCGTCAGTTCGGAAACGTCCCGCACCGCGATGCCCGCCGCCGCAATCGCCTTGGCGGTGCCGCCGGTCGAGACAAGCTCGACGCCGGCCTTGGCCAGCGCCTGCGCGAATTCGACCAGCCCCGTCTTGTCGGAAACCGACAGCAATGCGCGGCGCACCGGAACGAGGTCGGGAGCAGGGATCATTTTCGAGGCGACGGCCATGGCGAATGCAGCCTTTCCTGACAGGGATTTTTCCCGTTGGGCCGTAACACATGGCGACCGGAAATCAACCCGCAGCCTATGCGCGGCAGCGATCAGTTTCGCTCCGGCGCGCCGGCAATCTTCGTGCGGATCAATTGCCAATGCACCTCGGCGATTTCCGACGCCCTGAACTCCAGCACGATCTGGCGGCTACGGCGCGGCCCGCCCAGCCCGGCGAAATAGATGGATTCTTCGACCTGCGACGCAATCTCCGTCGAAGTGAACACCCAGCGGTCCGCATTGTCCGCCGTCAGCACCAGCCGGCCGTTCTCGTCCTGCGCCAGGCCGACGTCCGGATGGACATGAAAGCGGATGGCCACATTATCCATGCCGCCGCTATGGATCGGCCCGCCGCCCGCCTCATGGAAACGGTCGCGGCCAGACAGGACATTGCCATTGCCGGTCAGCGACAATTCGCGCTCATGCAAGATGCCGAAACGCGCCGCATAGCCGTCATGGCGCGCGACAAAACCCTGGCGCTCCTTGTCGTCGGTGCGCCGGCAAGGCACATGCTTCGGCCCGCCGGTCAGCGGCGAGCCGAGCACGTCGCTGACGCGGGCGGAATAGCTGAAGCGGGCCGACGACGTGTCGTTGAGCGTTGCGGTCGAATGGGCGGCGGTGGCGCGCGCCAACGGCCGGAACTCGGCCGCGCCATAAGTGTCGATACCGGCATTGACGATGTAATGCTGGCGGCCAGACGACAGCTCGAAGGACAGGCAACCGGCATGCGCGGCGCCCGAAACGTCGACCGGCGGCCCCGCGCCTGTATCGGCGATGACGGTGACGCCGCCCATGGCCAGCCGTTCGTAGCCCGAATGCGGCGCATGCAGCAGCGGCGAGCCGATGGTGTCGTCATGGCGCAATATGGCCAGGATGCGGTCATGGATGGTCGCACCCATGCCGTTGAAGCGGGCAATGCTGCCGTCCTGATGCCGGAAGAACCGCAGCGCCGGCAGCATCCTGTCGATAGCGCCCATCAGGGCCGCGGGCGGCGTTTCGGCCTGGTTGGCATAGGTCTGGCGCAGCGGCAGCAGGTCGGCCAGGATTTCGAGGACATACATCGGATTGCGCGAAATATGGCCGCCATCCGGCAGGATTTGCCGGTCGAGTTCCTCGCTCAGATTGCGCGTGGCGGCGCGTAGCGCGGTTGCCGGCGCCGGCAATGAAAGCGCCGCGAAGGCCAGCGCGATGCGCGCGCGCAGCCGATCCTTGCTGTTGTGCATTTCAGGCGTCACCGTGCGCAGATAGCGGATCTGCACGGCCAGCGATTTCAGGAAGGCGCGATAGAAGGGAAATTCCGCGCCCTGCAAAACCACGGACGAATGCTGTAGCCACGAGATGATGCGCTTGGCCGTCGTGCCGGGTTCCCAGGCGGCGCCCGAGATGCGGCCGCCATGCATGGCGATCCAGTCGGACACCAGCGCACGCGCATTGGCGGCGGCAAGCTCGGTGCCGGCGGCGCGCATATGGCGCAGCCAGCGGAATCCGTGCAGGCTTTTTTGCCAGCCGCGGCTGGCGACTTCCATCTGGAACGGCGACTGGCCGCCGGTCTCGACCAGATGGCCGGACAGGGGGTAGCGCCCATAATAAATCTCAAGCGCGATCTGCGGGTCGGCAAGCCGCAAATCCGGCGGCGCGATCAGCACCCGTTCCGGCGTGCGGCCCGAATAACGCCAGCGATAGACAGGCCCGGCGCGCAGGCGACGGCGCGTCCTGCGCCAGACCTCCTTGGCCATCAGCATCCATACATGCGTCGTGTTTGTGGCCTCTGCTGCCAATACGCCCTCGGTAACGTTCTTGTGGAAGAACAACGGTAGTTGATTCAAGAGCTTATGCGAAGGCGGTTTGGCCTAATGCCCACCGCTTCCTTAGCCGGCCTTGCGCATGCGCGCGGCAAAGAAGCCATCGAGGCCGGATATGCCGGGCAAGCCCAGCTCCATGTCCGCCGGTGTCGTGCGCAACGTGCCCTGCGCCGTCAGGAAGGGGTCGACGCCCAAGATTTCACCCGGCAGCACCGGATCGTTGGCGACGCCGGGCGTATCGGCCAGGAATTGCCTGTAGAGTTCCTCGCCCTCCAGCGGATCGAGCGAGCAGTTGGAAAACACGATCCGCCCGCCGGGCCGCACCAGCATCACCGCGCGGGTAAGCAGCCTTCGCTGCAAATCGGCCAGCTTTTCGATGTCGGCCGGGGTCTTCGTCCACGGCACGTCGGGGTGACGGCGCACCGTGCCGGTGGAGGAGCATGGCGCATCCAGCAGCACCGCATCGAACAGTGCTTCCGGCTGATATTCGAGCAGGTCGGCCTGGGCGATTTCCGCAGCCAGACCGAGGCGCTGGAGATTCTGGGTCAGCCGCGCCAGCCGGTTCTTCGACGCGTCGAGCGCCGTGACCCTGGCGCCGGCCAGGATCAATTGAGCGGTCTTGCCGCCGGGCGCCGCACACAGGTCGGCGACGCGAAGCCCGCTAATGTCGCCCAGCAGCCGGGCAGGCAGGCTGGCAGCGGCATCCTGCACCCACCACGCGCCTTCGGCAAAGCCCGGCTGTTCGGCAACCGCGCCGTCAAGTTCCGCCACCCGTACCGTGCCGGCCGGCGTGACGATGCCGCCCAGTTTTTGCGCCCAGATTTCAGGATCGGCCTTGACCGAAAAATCCACCGGCGCTTCATGCCGGTGC
>DASYCS010000437.1:0-3240 GCA_036500025.1 Mesorhizobium sp.
TTGGCCGTCTTGTCGATAACCAGCCCCTCGACCTGATGAAACATCGGCGAGTGGGTGGCGTCGCTGTCCTGCCGGTAGGTCTTGCCCGGAATGACGATGCGGATCGGCGGCTTTTGCGTTTCCATGGTGCGTATCTGCACAGGCGAGGTGTGGGTGCGCAGCACCTTGCGCTCGCCCTTCTCGTCCGGCTGGAAAAAGAAAGTATCGTGCATTTCGCGCGCCGGGTGGCCCTCGGGGAAATTCAGCGCGGTGAAATTATAGTGGTCGGTCTCGATGTCCGGCCCTTCGGCGATGGCAAAACCCATGTCGCCGAAGATCGCAGCGATCTCGTCGATGACCTGGCTGATCGGGTGGATGCGGCCGCGCTCGGCCGGCGACTGGCGCACCGGCAGCGTCACGTCGACCTTTTCGGCGGCAAGCCGCGCGGTGATGGCGATGTCCTTCAACGCGCCCTTGCGCTGCGTCAGCGCTTCGGTGATGCGGTTTTTGAGGCCGTTGATCGCCGGACCCTTGGTCTGGCGCTCCTCGGGCGTCATTGCGCCCAGGGTTTTCAGCAGTTCCGAGATCGAGCCCTTCTTGCCGAGCGCCGCCACCCGCACCGCTTCGATGGACGGTTCGTCGGCGGCCCCGGCAATGTCGGCGAGGAGGGATGCTTCAAGGACGTTCAGTGTATCGCTCACGGTCGCTTCCGTTCGTTGCCGTCATGCCCCCTCCCCGGCTCGCCGCGCCACCAGCGAGGCTGCGGCTCTTTTCCCGAGGGAAAAGCTGGCCCGACGGGCCGGATGAGGGGCAGTTGCGGCTGCCAGTGTTCAGTCACAAGAAGTGTTCAGTCACAACAAAAACCCGCGCCAGCCGTGCCAGCGCGGGTTTCCCAAATCAAGTGTCGATGCTTGGGAAGGCGCTGGGCTTTCCTTATCGCATTTGTCCGACGCGGGAATTGCTGCGCAACCCGCTGGAAAATGCTTAGGCTACAGCGCTTTCAAAAGCGTTCGGCGTGGTGTTCTTCAGATATTCGAGGGCGACCTTGGCCTTGGCCACAAGCGCGGCGAATGCCTGCGGCTCGTGGATGGCCATGTCGGACAGGACCTTGCGGTCGATTTCGATGCCCGCCTTGTTGAGGCCGTCGATGAAGCGGCCATAGGTCAGGCCATGCTCGTGCGTCGCCGCGTTGATGCGCTGGATCCACAATGCGCGGAAGGAGCGCTTGCGGACCTTGCGGTCGCGGTAGGCATATTGCAGCGACTTCTCGACCGCCTGCTTGGCGATGCGGATGGTGTTCTTGCGGCGGCCATAAAAGCCCTTGGCGGCTTTGATGACCTTCTTGTGCTTGGCGTGCGAGGTGACGCCTCTTTTTACGCGTGCCATGTCATGATCTCCTTAAAACTGTCCATTTGTTCGCCTGACATCGTCCGAAAAGCCTGCAACTTTTCGGGATCAGGCTTGCCGATTGCCTTAGAGGCCGTTCGGCAGAAAATTCTTGATGACCTTCTTGCCATCCGGTTCAGCCAGAACCATCGTGCCGCGGGCATTTCGAATGAACTTGTTGGAACGCTTGATCATGCCGTGACGCTTGCCGGCCGCAGCCGACAGGACTTTACCCGTACCTGTGATCTTGAACCGCTTCTTGGCGGCCGATTTGGTCTTCATCTTGGGCATTTTGCTATCCTTTTTTGGTGCGCACGATTGCGCTTGTTTGTTGCTTCAGGCCGACCAAAGCCCGAAAAGCAAATGAAACCGCCACGGCATGCCCTGCCGGGCGGTTTTTCAGGAACGGCGGGTCTATACGGCAAACGATCGCGGCGCGCAACACCCGTCCGGCGCCGCGGTGACCGGCCCTCTCAGGGAAGCCGGAACAGCACCGGCAGCGTCCCCGACAGCTGAGCGGCATCTATTGTTTCGAATACCGGCATCGCCACCAGGAAGATCAGCCCGTCGAGCAGGGTGTTGAGCAGCAGGCGGGGCTTGAAGCTGCCGGTGTCGCCTTCCTGATAGAGAGAAAGCTTGGGAAAGAAGCGCGGCACTTTCGTAAGATAGGCCCGGTAGCTCTCGCCCATCGCGCCAGTCAGGAATTTTTCCTCACGCAAGATGACGATGTGGAACGCCGCCGCGCACAGGACGCCGAAACCGATCATGGCGACGATCGATCCCATCTGCGCGCCGACGCCGGCGGCGGCCACCGAAGAAAACACGTAAAGCGGATTGCGGGTGACCGAATAGGGTCCGCCGGTGACGACCTCCGCCGATTTACGCCCGCCAATGTAAAGCGTCGACCACAGACGACCGACGATGCCGAGGAAGATCAGCAGGATGCCGAACATTTCGATGGCTTCGTGAACCGGCGTCTCGGGGGTGAAGATCGACTGGCCGAACAACAACGCGGCAACCATGACCACCACCGTGATGGCGAGCAGCAGCCGGCGCATGCTTTGGTAGGCGCCGAGCGATTCTCTGGCTTCATCATCCATGGGGAAAGTCCGATCGTCGAAATGCTTGGCTATGCCTGCCGGCAGTCGCTTCGATAAACAGCAGGAAAAGCAAAAACAGGCACCTTGCTGCGGATGCCTGTTCAATTGGGGATGGAGAAAGGGCTAGCGCGGGGCCAGCACCATCATCATCTGGCGGCCTTCGAGCTTTGGCTCGGCCTCGACCTTGGCGATGGTCGCCGTTTCTTCGCGCACCTTGTTCAAAAGCTGCATGCCAAGTTCCATATGCGCCATCTCGCGGCCGCGAAAGCGCAGTGTCAGCTTGACCTTGTCGCCCTCGTCGAAGAACCGCCGCACCGCCTTCATCTTGGTCTCGTAGTCGTGACTGTCGATGTTCGGGCGCATCTTGATCTCCTTGATCTCGATGACCTTCTGGTTCTTGCGGGCTTCGGCGGCCTTTTTCTGGCTGGCGTATTTCAACTTGCCGAGATCGAGAATCTTGGCAACCGGCGGATTGGCGTTGGGCGAAATTTCGACAAGATCGAGCCCGGCCTCTTCGGCGAGCAGCAATGCGTCGTTGATGGAAACTTCACCGCGATTCTCACCGTCAACTCCGATGAGCTGGACGCGGGGAACCCGGATATCGGTATTAGCGCGCGGCCCGTCCTTGGTAGGCGCGGCTGCTTTAAAGGGTCTGCGAATGGTCGTGGTCTCCTTGGCCGTTTCGTTCAGGATTTCGAATGCGAGAATGTGGACGCGCCAATGTGGTAAGCGCGCGGTCGAAGTCAATAGCACAGGACTTAACGGAAATCACCAG
>DASYCS010000438.1:0-2587 GCA_036500025.1 Mesorhizobium sp.
ATTCGCGGCCATGAAGCAACCGGATATGCGCCGTTTTCCATCGCTGGAAGCGATACCATCCGGGGAAGCGATCTCGGCCGACAACATGGCAACGCCGTCGATCATCGCCATGGGCGAACCCGCGCCGGGGATAGGATACGAACAGGTAGCGGCCATTCCAAAACCAAAGCGCGGACCCCTGTACCAGCCGATGGTCATTCGCGGCGGCGTCGCGGGCGACGCCTTCGCACCCGCATCGAGCAGCGACCAGCCGGCGGTCGCCACCAGCGCGCCCGCCCGCTCCCCGGCAAACCCCTCGCCTGCCGGCCCAGCATCGGGCGGCCAGCCGCCATCGGCTCCGCCACCGCCGACGCCCACGGCACCGCCGGTGCTGGCGCCCAAGGGCATGCCCGAATAGGCGTTAGAGCGGCTCTGGTTTTTACCGAATCGGTAAAACCGCTCTATCTTTTTGTTTTAGCCGCATTTCCGGACGCAAAACCGTTTCACAATTTTGCTGGAAATGCTCTAGCCGGCGATTTTCGAGAAATCGGCAACCCGGTCGGTTGCGGCGCGGATACGCGCCAGCAAGGCCAGGCGGTTCGCACGCACGGCGGCGTCTTCATCATTCACATGAACATGCTCAAAGAATGAATCAACCGGTTCGCGCAACACGCTAAGCGCCAGCATGGCGGCGGAAAAGTCTTCGTTCTGAATCGCTTGCGCCGCCTGGCTCTCAGCTTGATTCACCGCGGCAAACAGGTTTTTCTCCGGCTCGTCGCGGAAAAGCGATGGATCGACCACAGCCGCGATGGCGGTTTTCTTCTTTTCCTCGGCCGCCAGAATGTTGGCCGCGCGCTTGGCGCCAGCAAGCAGGTTCTTGCCGTCCTCGGTGTCGAGGAATTGGCCGAGCGCTTCGACCTTGCGAACGATGATGAGCAGGTCGTCGTTGGAGGGTGAAGCTCCGCCCGCCGCCAACACGGCATCGATCAGATCGTGCCGCGCACCTTGGTCGCGGAGATAGACTTTCAGGCGATCGTGGAAGAAGGAGAGGAGGTCGGATGCCAAGAACTTGGCCGCAACCACGGGATACCCGAAAACGAATTCGCTCACCTTTCCGTTGCGCAAGACCTGACGAACTTCCTCGGTGAATGCCCCCGGAATTTTTCGTGCACTCTCAATTGCTCGATCATTCTCATGACCCGACCATTCAAAACGAGTGCGAATACTCTCTTCATACACTTTCCATCTTTTTGACAGAAACTCTTCCCGCTTCTCTCGATCCGGAACCGAAATATCCCACTCGTCGAAGCTAGCTCGATAGGTCTCTTCGGCTGTGCCCTGCATCCCGTCGTGATTAAGAAGAAATAGTTCAAATGCCTTTCTCAAAAGGCGTTCAGACTTCTTTCCGGCAAGGTCCCACGAAAAATCCTCTTCCTGATTTTTGTCATTGTCTGACATCGCGACCATGGATGCTATCTCGGACATGTACCCCATTAGCTGATTTAAGAAATGAGCCGCGATTGTCACAGAGAGGTCAACCCTCACCCCATTCTCAACCAGTATCCGCACCACCCCCAGCGCCGCCCGCCTCAGCGCATAAGGGTCCTTGCTGCCCGTCGGCTTCTCGTCAATCGCCCAGAAGCCGACCAGCGTATCGAGTTTGTCGGCCAGCGCGACGGCTATCGACACCGGGTCGGTCGGCACGCGGTCGGAGGGGCCTTGCGGTTTGTAGTGATCTTCGATGGCGGCGGCGACGGAAACGTCCTCGCCTTGCAGCAGGGCGTATTTGCGGCCCACAGTGCCTTGCAATTCGGGGAACTCGCCGACGATTTCCGTGGTCAGGTCGGCCTTGGCCAATATAGCGGCGCGCTCGGCCATATCGGGATCGGCACGGACAATCGGCGCGATTTCGCGCGCCAGCCGGCGGATGCGCTCCACGCGCTCGCCCTGCGTGCCGAGCTTGGCATGGAAGGTGACGCCAAGATGATCGAGGCGGGCCATGCGCTGGTCGAGCGGCTTTTTCAGGTCGAGGCCGAACTTTTCCGCCGATTTTTCGAGCGCGCCAAGGTCCGGTAAATCGGCCTGATCGGTCTTCCAGAAATGCACGGCGTCCGAAAGGCGGGCGCGCACTACCTTGCCATTGCCATGCGCGATTTCCTTGCCGCCATCCTTCGCCTCGATATTGGCGGTCAGGATGAAACGGTTCGACAGGCTCTCGGACTCGCCCTGCGGGCGCGTGACAAAGCACTTCTGGTTGGCGCGGATGGTCAGCCGGATGACTTCGGCGGGGATCGACAGGAAGTCCTGCTCGAACTCGCCCATCAGCACCACCGGCCATTCGACCAGCCCCGCTACCTCATCCAGCAGGCCTTCATCCTCGACCAGGTCGAGGCCGTTGGCAAAGGCGAGGTTCTTGGCGTCGGCGAGAATAATTTCCTTGCGGCGGTCGGCATCGAGCACGACCTTGGCCGCCTCCAGCTTGCCGGCATAATCCTCGAAGCGCCGCACGGTGATTTCGCCCGGCGCATGGAAGCGGTGGCCATAGGTGACGTTGCCTGAGCGGATGCCGTCGACCTCGAAATCGACCACCACCGGCTCCTCGGTTTCG
>DASYCS010000439.1:0-4481 GCA_036500025.1 Mesorhizobium sp.
CACGCACCAGGCCCTCGGTGGAGTCCATGGCGATCGTGCGCACGGTGTTTTCGCCGAGATGCTGGGCCACTTCGAGAACGAGGCGGTTGCCGACATTCTCGGTTTCAAGCGCGTTCAAGATGGCGGGCAGGTGGCCTTCGGCGAACTGCACGTCGACAACGGCGCCAATGACCTGGCGAACCTTGCCGGCGGCCACGCCTTTGCTGACGGCGGATGCCGGGCTTTTGGCCGCAACGGCCTTTGCCGGAGCCGCCTTGGCAGCCGCCGCCTTGGCCGGTGCTGCCGCTTTCGTTGCCGCTGCCGCCTTGGCGGGTGCTTTCTGCGGGGTCGCTGCTTTCGCCATCGTGTTTACCCTTTTCGTCCGTGTTCTTGTCCTGCACGATTTTCCAGGAAGGTTTTCGGCCTTCCTCAAACCGTGGCTAGAGCGCCTCGGCGCCCGAAATGATTTCGATCAGTTCTTTGGTGATCTGCGCCTGCCGCTGACGGTTATACGTGATCGACAGCTTGTTGATCATGTCGCCGGCATTGCGCGTTGCATTGTCCATGGCGCTCATCTTGGCGCCCATTTCGCCTGCCGCGTTTTCGAGCAGCGCATGGAAAACCTGCACCGAAATGTTGCGCGGGATGAGATCGGCCAGGATTTCGCCCGGCTCCGGCTCGTATTCGTAAATAGCGCCGCCATTGGCCTCGTCATTGCCGGTGGTCGTGGCGACAGCGGCGGGAATGATCTGCTGCGCGGTCGGAACCTGGCTGATGACCGAGCGGAAATGCGAATAAAACAGGGTGCAGATATCGAAGGCGCCCTCGTTGAAGAGGCTGATGATCTTCTTGGCGATGGCGTCGGCATTGACGAAGCCGAGCGTCTTGACCTCGCGCAGGTCGACACGGTCGATAATCTGCGAAGCGAAATCGCGGCGAAGGATGTCGTAGCCCTTCTTGCCGACGCAGATGATCTTCACTTCCTTGCCGTCGGCAAGCAGCTGTCGGGCATGGTCACGGGCCAGGCGGGCGATCTGCGAGTTGAAGCTGCCGCACAGGCCGCGTTCGGCCGTGCAGACGACAAGCAGGTGCGTGTCGTCGCGGCTGGTGCCGGTCATCAGCGCCGGGGCGTCGCCACCACCGCCGCCAACCGCCTGCGCGATATTGGCCAGCACCGCGCCCATGCGCTCGGAATAGGGACGTGCCGCTTCCGCCGCCTCCTGCGCGCGCCGAAGCTTCGCCGCGGCGACCATCTGCATCGCCTTGGTGATCTTCTGCGTCGCCTTGACGGAGGCGATACGGTTACGAAGGTCTTTCAGTGACGCCATGCTTCAAACTCGGTTCCCGCGTGCGTCCTGTTCAAGCAAACGTCTTGGCGAAGGCATCGATCTCCGCCTTGAGCTTCGCGCGCAAATCGTCGGACAGCGCCTTATCCTTGCGGATCTGGTCGAGGATGGCCTTGCCGGCGGCACGCATGTGCGACAGCAGGCCCTGTTCGAACCGGCCGACATCCTTCAGCGCCAGCTTGTCGAGATAGCCGTTGACGCCGGCGAAGATCACCGCGACCTGCTCCTCGACCTTGAGCGGCGAGAACTGCGGCTGCTTCAGGAGTTCGGTCAGGCGTGCGCCACGGTTCAGCAGGCGCTGCGTCGAGGCGTCGAGGTCGGAACCGAACTGCGCGAAGGCCGCCATTTCGCGGTACTGCGCAAGCTCGCCCTTGATCGAGCCGGCAACCTGCTTCATCGCCTTGATCTGGGCGGCGGAGCCGACGCGCGAGACCGACAGGCCGACGTTGACCGCCGGGCGGATGCCCTGGAAGAACAGGTTCGTCTCAAGGAATATCTGGCCGTCGGTGATCGAGATCACGTTGGTCGGAATATAGGCCGAGACGTCGTTGGCCTGCGTCTCGATGATCGGCAGGGCGGTCAGCGAACCGTTGCCATTGTCGTCGTTCAGCTTGGCGGCGCGCTCAAGCAGGCGCGAATGCAGGTAGAAAACGTCGCCCGGATAGGCTTCGCGGCCCGGAGGACGGCGAAGCAGCAGCGACATCTGGCGATAGGCGACGGCCTGCTTCGACAGATCGTCATAAGAGATCAGCGCGTGCATGCCGTTGTCGCGGAAATATTCGCCCATGGTGCAGGCCGTGAACGGCGCCAGGAACTGCATCGGCGCGGGATCGGAAGCGGTGGCCGCAACGATGATCGAATATTCGAGCGCGCCGCGCTCTTCCAGCACCTTGACGAACTGCGCGACCGTCGAGCGCTTCTGGCCGACAGCGACGTAGACGCAATAAAGCTTCTCGGCGTCCGGACCGTTGTCGTGGACCGACTTCTGGTTGAGCATGGCGTCGAGGATGATGGCGGTCTTGCCGGTCTGGCGATCGCCGATGACCAGTTCGCGCTGGCCACGGCCAACCGGGATCAGCGCATCGATGGCCTTGAGGCCGGTCGACATCGGCTCGTTGACCGACTTGCGCGGGATGATGCCGGGCGCCTTGACGTCGACGCGCTTGCGCTCGGTATATTTGATCGGGCCTTTGCCGTCGATCGGGTTGCCTAGCGCGTCGACGACGCGGCCAAGCAGGCCCATGCCGATGGGCGCATCGACGATGGCGCCGGTGCGCTTGACGACGTCGCCTTCCTTGATGTCGCGGTCGGCGCCGAAGATAACCACGCCGACATTGTCGGCTTCGAGGTTGAGCGCCATGCCGCGGATGCCGCCGGGGAACTCGACCATCTCACCGGCCTGGACATTGTCGAGGCCGTAGACGCGGGCAATGCCGTCGCCGACGGACAGAACCTGGCCGACTTCGGAGACCTCGGCCTCCTTGCCGAAATTCTTGATCTGATCTTTCAGAATTGCGGAAATTTCCGCAGCGCGGATGTCCATCAGCCGACCTCTTTCAGTGCAAGCTTAAGCGAATTGAGTTTGGTTTTGAGCGACGTATCGATCTGGCGCGAACCCATCTTGACCACCAGCCCGCCGAGAAGCGACGGATCGACGGTGACGGTGATCGCCACGTCCTTGCCGGCCACGCTTTTCAGCGTCGCCTTCAGTTCGGTTTGCTGGGCCGCCGTCAGCTCATGGGCCGAAGTGACTTCGGCGGACGTTTCGCCGCGATGCTCGGCAGCGATCCGGCGAAACGCCTTGATCATGCCCGGCACCGCGAACAGGCGGCGGTTGGCGGCGACGACGCGCAGGAAATTACCGGCAAGCCCGGTGATGCCGGCCTTGTCGGCGACCGCGGCGATGGCCTTGGCCTGGTCTTCGCTGGAGAATACCGGGCTTTTGATCAGACGTTCGAGGTCGGCGCTGTTGGCCAGCATGGTTTCGAAGCTGGTCAGGTCGGCCTCGACCTTGGCGACGGAGTTCGCCTGCGATGCGAGGTCGAACAGCGAACCTGCATAGCGTTCTGCAACACCCGAGATTGGCGATGACGATTGAGCCACGGACCGTCTTTTCTCTTGTCTGAGAGGCCGCAGATTGTTGGCGCGAGCAAAAACTCTGGCTAAATCTTTGGCCTTACTTCATTTTTTCAAGCGCAGGGGTGCGGCTTCCGCATCCCCGAGCCGAAAGTCGATTGCCGTCTAGCACAGGCCTTTTAAGACCGCAATGCGTCGCCAGACCGGTTTCGAGGCACTATTGTCGCATCCGGCGGTTCAGTTCAACCACCGGCTCCCGAATAGTGCGCGATTCAGGGCAAAAAGCCGAAAGCGAAGGCCAGCGGCAGGGCGGCCAGTATCAGTTCGACAGCGGCGGAAGCCCAGTTGTAAGGCGTATTGGCCCGGTCCGACATCATCGACAGCAGGCGGCCAAAGGCCGTGAACAGCCAGGAAAAGCCGAGCGCCATATAAAGCAACGGTTGCGCCAGCAGGATGCAGCAGAGGCCGACGCCGAGATAAAACCCCGACATGCGTCCCCTTGCCTCGGCGATCGCCGCCGGCTTTTCCGGTTTGGCTTGCAGCCGCAGAACCCGAAACGAGATGCCGGGCGCAAGAAACAGCAACAGGCCAAGCAGCACCGTTACCACCGCGCTCGACCAAGCCAGCCACTCGCCCTGGCTCATCGGCCACGGAAAAGAATATTCCATCAGCTGCCCCTCTCCTCAATCCGCATTTTTTGCATCTTTACCCATCCCGTTTTGTGACGCCAGCGCGGGCGCGCGAAATTCGCGCACGGGCACGGCTGTCGTCACAAAAGCCCACCTCACAGGAAGCTTTGCGGGTCGATATCGACCTGCACGCGCACCGAGCCGCGTACTTTCGGGCCGGCCGCCAGCAGCGTGCGCACGAAGCCTTGCATGTCGGCGCGTTTTTCGCCCTGGATCAACAGGCGGAAGCGGTGGCGTCCGCCCAGCAGCGCCAGCGGCGCTTCGGCGGGGCCCAGCACGAATATGTCGGTGGCTTCGGGCGCGGCGCGACGCAGGCCGCGCGCGTGGCCTTCTGCTTCGGCGCGCGACGCGGCGCTGACGATAATTCCGGCCAGACGGCCGAAGGGCGGCA
>DASYCS010000440.1:0-4637 GCA_036500025.1 Mesorhizobium sp.
AAGCCTGTAGCTGCATCGACGGGCGCATCCAACCGGTTGGCTGCGCCGCGCGGCGGCAGGGCCGACGATCTGCTCGCCATCAAGGGCATCGGGCCGGTCAACCAGCGCAAGCTCAACGAGCACGGCATCTTCCATTTCGACCAGGTCGCGGCGTGGAGGAAGGCGGATATCGAGGCGGTGGAAGCCTATCTGGCTTTCGACGGGCGCATTGCGCGCGAAGACTGGATCGGCCAGGCCAGAACATTGGCCAAGGCGGCGGCCAAGCAGGCTTCCGCCACCACGAAGGCGACGCCGGCGACAGCCAAGCGCGGAGGGCGTAAATAATGGCCGGCAAAACGCTGCTCGACATCAAGGGCGTTCATACTTTCTACGGCAACATCCAGGCTCTCAATGGCGTCGACGTCAATGTCGATGAAGGCGAGATCGTGGCCCTGATCGGCGCGAACGGTGCCGGCAAGTCCACGTTGATGATGACGATCTTCGGCGCGCCACGCGCGCGTTCGGGCAGCATCGTTTTTGCCGGCAACGATATCACCAAGCTGCCGACCCACGAGATCGCGCGGCTGCGCATCGCGCAGTCCCCGGAAGGACGGCGGATTTTCCCGCGCATGACGGTGATGGAGAACCTCCAGATGGGGGCGAGCCTCGACAACCTCAAATATTTCGATGAGGACGTCGAGAAAATCTTCACGCTGTTTCCGCGTCTCAAGGAGCGGATCGCCCAGCGCGGCGGCACGCTTTCCGGCGGCGAGCAGCAGATGCTGTCGATCGGCCGCGCGCTGATGGCGCGTCCGAAGCTGCTTTTGCTGGACGAGCCGTCGCTTGGCCTGGCGCCGCTGATCGTCAAGCAGATATTCGACGCCATTCGCGAGCTGAACCGCACGGAAGGGCTGACCGTTTTCCTTGTCGAGCAAAACGCCTTTGGCGCACTCAAGCTCGCCACGCGCGGCTATGTCATGGTCAATGGCAATGTGACGATGAGCGGCACCGGCAAGGAGCTTCTCGCCAATCCGGAAGTTCGCGCCGCCTATCTCGAAGGCGGCCGTTAGGGCGTGTCTCCCGAGCCGGAAAGCCGGCTTCGGGAAGGCATGTGTGAGAACAAGAGCCTGAAGCGATGTCGGCGGTTTCGATGAGCTTTGGCAAATTTGGGAGCGATCGACATGCAGGGCATTCTTCATGAAGAACCCTCGATCTGGCAGTTCTTTCTCGTAACCTGCGTGCTTGGCGGGTGGGCTGCATGGATGACGGGCAGGGCCTGCGCCCAGACATGGCGCTCGCCGACGAACCTGTTCATCTACCTGCTCGGCCTCGGACTGGGTGTCCGGTTCATCCATCATGCGCTGTTCAACGGCACGATGTTTTCTTTGCAATACTACATCGTCGATACGATTGTTCTGATGATCCTGGGTTTCATCGGCTATCAATACACGCGCACCAACCAAATGGTGACGCAGTATCATTGGCTTTACGAGCGCGCCTCGGTCCTGAGCTGGAAGTCAAAAGGCTGACGTTCATGATTAACGCCGATTCGGGGATGAATCGGCGTGACAAGGCCTCTAAAATCGGCAAAGTATACTTTCTGCGATAATGGGTGGGCATCGCATGAAAGCATCATCCACGCCCACTCCGTAAATGGGAGCGTTATACATGAAGAAATCACTCTTGTCCGCCGTCGCGCTGACCGCGATCGTCGCGTTCAGCGGGAATGCGTGGGCTGATGTCCTGATGGGCGTCGGCGGCCCGATCACCGGTCCGAACGCAGCCTATGGCGCGCAATTGCAGAAGGGCGCCGAGCAGGCTGTCGCCGACATCAATGCCGCGGGCGGCATGAATGGCGAGCAGATCAAGCTCAGCATCGGCGACGACCAGTCGGACCCCAAGCAGGGCATTTCCGTTGCAAACAAGTTCGTTGCCGACGGCGTCAAGTTCGTCGACGGCCACTTCAATTCGGGCGTCACCATTCCTGCCTCGGAAGTCTATGCCGAAAACGGCATCTTGGTGGTTTCGCCGGCCGCGACGAATCCGCAGCTGACGGAGCGTGGCCTGGCGAACGTGTTCCGCACCTGCGGTCGTGACGACCAGCAGGGCGGCATCGCCGGCGCCTATCTCGCCTCGCACTTCAAGGACGGCAAGATTGCCGTCATCCATGACAAGACGCCATACGGCCAGGGCCTCGCCGACGAAACCAAGAAGGCGATGAACGCCGCGGGCGTCACCGAAGTCATGTATGAAGGCGTCAATGTTGGCGACAAGGACTTCTCCGCGCTGATTGGCAAGATGAAGGAAGCCGGCGTCACCATCATCTATTGGGGCGGCCTGCACACGGAAGCCGGGCTGATCATCCGTCAGGCCGCCGACCAGGGCCTGAAGGCCACGCTGGTCTCCGGCGACGGCATCGTGTCGAACGAGCTGGCCTCGATCGCGGGTGACGCGGTTGCCGGCACGCTCAACACTTTCGGCCCCGATCCGCGCCTGATCCCGGGCAACAAGGAACTGGTTGAAAAGTTCCGTTCGCAGGGCTTCGAGCCGGAGGCCTATACGCTCTACTCCTATGCTTCGGTGCAGGCCATCGTTGCGGCGGCAAACGCGATCAAGTCCAATGATCCGCTGGAAGTCGCCAAGGCCCTGCATGAGAAGGGCCCGTTCAAAACGGTGCTCGGCGACCTGTCCTTCGACGAGAAGGGCGATCCGAAGCTTCCGGGCTACGTCATGTATGAGTGGAAGAAGGGTGCCGACGGCAAGTACACCTACACCCAGAAGGCCGATTGATATTGGCCTGACCTATCGTCGCCAACCCTTTGGCGGCAACGATGCCCGGCGCTCTGCGCCGGGCATTTTTGTTTTGCCGGCGGATAATTGAAACAGGCCGATCCGTCGGCGCAGCATTTTTGTTTGCGCTGCAACATTTTCACGTTATTCATTCGCGCTGCCTAATCCAATCCATGTGGAGCGCGTCCTTGGCCATCACGAAAATCCTCGTCGCCAATCGATCCGAAATCGCCATTCGCGTGTTTCGCGCAGCCAGCGAGCTGGGCCTGAAAACCGTGGCGATCTGGGCCGAAGAGGACAAATATTCGCTGCATCGCTTCAAGGCCGACGAAAGCTACCAGGTCGGGCGCGGCCCGCATCTGGCCAAGGACATGGGGCCGATCGAAAGCTACCTGTCGATCGAGGAGGTGATCCGCGTCGCCAGGCTTTCCGGCGCCGATGCCATCCATCCCGGCTATGGGCTTCTGTCCGAAAGCCCGGAATTCGCCGAGGCGTGCGCCGAGGCCGGCATCGTCTTCATCGGGCCAAAGCCGGATACGATGCGCCGGCTGGGCAACAAGGTCGCCGCGCGCAACCTTGCCATCGAGGTCGGCGTGCCGGTGGTGCCGGCGACCGAGCCGCTGCCCGACGACATTGAAGCTGTGAAGAAGCTTGCCGCATCGATCGGCTATCCGGTCATGCTCAAGGCTTCGTGGGGCGGCGGCGGGCGCGGCATGCGCGCCATCCGCGCCGAAGCCGATCTCGCGCGCGAAGTGATGGAAGGCAAGCGCGAAGCCAAGGCGGCCTTCGGCAAGGACGAGGTCTATCTGGAAAAACTGATCGAGCGCGCCCGCCATGTCGAGGTGCAGGTGCTGGGGGATACGCACGGCAACGCCGTCCACCTGTTCGAGCGCGATTGTTCGATCCAGCGACGCAACCAGAAGGTGGTCGAGCGGGCGCCCGCACCTTACCTCGATGAGGCCCGGCGGCAGGAACTGTGCGGCCATGCGCTGAAGATCGCGCGCCACACCGCTTATATCGGGGCCGGCACGGTCGAGTTCCTGATGGATGCCGATAGCGGAAAATTCTATTTCATCGAAGTCAATCCGCGCATCCAGGTCGAGCATACCGTCACCGAACAGGTGACCGGCATCGATATCGTCAAGGCGCAAATCCACATCCTCGACGGGTTTGCCATCGGCACGCCGCAATCGGGCGTGCCGGCGCAAGAGGATATCCGGCTCAACGGCCACGCCCTGCAATGCCGTATCACCACGGAAGATCCCGAGCACAATTTCATTCCCGATTATGGCCGCATCACCGCCTATCGGGGTGCTACCGGCTTCGGCATCAGGCTGGATGGCGGCACCGCCTATTCGGGCGCGGTCATCACCCGGTTCTACGATCCGCTGCTGGAAAAGGTGACGGCGTGGGCGCCGACACCGGCCGAGACGATCTCGCGCATGACGCGGGCGCTGCGCGAGTTCCGCATTCGCGGCGTCGCCACCAACCTCACCTTCCTCGAAGCGATCATCAATCACCCGAGCTTTGCCGATAATTCCTATACGACTAAGTTCATCGACAATACGCCTGAGCTGTTTGCGCATGTGAAGCGGCAGGACCGCGCCACCAAGCTGCTCAACTACCTGGCCGATGTCTCGGTCAACGGCCACCCGGAAACGCGGGCGCGGGCGCGGCCGAACCCGGATGCGGCGGCACCCGTCATCCCCTGGTTGAACAGCGATATTCCAGACGGCACCAAGCAGAGGCTCGACGCGCTCGGCCCGCAGAAGTTCGGCCAGTGGATGCGCGATCAAAAAGAGGTGCTCGTCACCGATACGACCATGCGCGACGGCCACCAGTCGCTGCTCGCCACCCGCGTTCGCACG
>DASYCS010000441.1:0-11374 GCA_036500025.1 Mesorhizobium sp.
AAGAATTTCCTCTATCTCGTCCAGAAGGACGGCAAGGCGCGGCGCTACGGCGTCGGCACCGGCAAGCCCGGCTTCGAATGGGCCGGCACCCACAAGATCACGCAGAAGCGCGAATGGCCAGATTGGCGGCCGCCAGCCGAAATGATCGCGCGCGAAGCGGCCAGAGGGCGCTCCCTGCCGGCGCATATGGAAGGCGGCATCGAAAACCCGCTCGGCGCGCGGGCCATGTATCTCGGATCGACGCTTTACCGCATCCACGGCACCAACCAGCCATGGACCATCGGCGGCTCGGTGTCGTCGGGCTGCATCCGGATGCGCAACCAGGACGTGGTCGATCTCTACGAGCGGGTGCCGGTTGGCACCAGCGTCGTGGTGATGTAGCCTTTCAAGGCAATAACGGGGGACGGGCCTTGTGGGGACATGGCCGGTCGAAAAAAGGGCAGCGCCGCTTCGGTTGCGCTGCCCTTTTTCGTTGTCCGGGGTTGGCTGGCGGTCCTTGCCGCGTACTCGCCTGAACATTTCGAAAGCCGCCTTTCGGTCGCATCGAGAGTAACGCGGTTCGCTTTCACGAGGGCGACGGCTGCGCGCTCCTGCTACGCCATCGCTGAAACCAGAGGCGAAGGCTTTGCCATGTCCGACGATACGCGCGACCTCAAAGGCGGCCCTGTCGCCAGGCGCATCATGGCCGAAGTCACCCGCGACGCGGCAAAAGCCACGGCGGAAGGCTTTCCGCCCAAGCTGGTGTCGATCACCGTCGGCGATGTGGCAGCGGTCAGCGTCTATGTTCGAAACCAGCGCGCCAAGGCCGAACTTGCCGGCATCGGCTTCGAAGAGCGCAATTTTCCGGCTGACCTGACGGCATCGGAGCTGGAAGCGGCGATCCACGGCATGAATGCCGATCCGCGCGTCACTGGCATCATCATCCAGCGCCCGGTGCCGGCGCATATCCCGATCAAGGCGATCCAGGCGGCGGTGCATCCGCTGAAGGACGTGGAGGGCATGCACCCGGCCTCCATCGGCAACATCGTCTATAACGAACTCGACCTCGCGCCCTGCACGGCGGCGGCCTCGGTGGAACTGCTCAAGGAAACTGGCCTCGACCTCAAGGGGCTTGAGGTGGTGGTGGTCGGCCATTCGGAGATTGTCGGCAAGCCGATCGCCTTCCTGCTGATGAGCGAAGGCGCGACGGTGACGGTCTGCCACCATATGACGCGTTCGGTGGCTGCGCATGCCAGGCGGGCGGACGCGCTGTTCGTCGCGGTGGGCAAGCCGCGCCTCATCCAGGCGGACATGGTGAAGCCGGGCGCCGCCGTCATCGATATCGGCATCAATTCCGAGATCGGCCCGGACGGCAAGAGCCGCGTCGTCGGCGATGTCGATACCGAAAGCGTGCGCCAGGTGGCGTCGTGGATCACACCGGTGCCGGGCGGCGTCGGCCCGATCACCGTGTCGATCCTGCTGCGCAACACCATGGTGGCGCTGGCGCGCCAGCGCGCGCTGTACCAGGCAACCTACGGCGCGCCGGACCGGACCGCGGCGGAATAAGGTTGGCGCGGTAGCAGCGCGAGGTGGGTCGGCGGCGAAGAACCCCTCTCCGTCTCGCTGCGCGAGCACCTCTCCCCCAAAGGGGGCGAGGAACCAGAGTTCGGCTTGATCCGGGCCGAGCAGACGCGGCGTTCGCCCTCACAATAGTCGTTCGAATGATCGAACCTGTTGCCGCTAACTTTGCTGAAGTGGCTGACTTATGCAGATTCCGGTTCCTCGCCCCCATCGGGGAAGAGGTGGTTCGAGCAGCGAGACGGAGAGGGGACCTTCACACCCGAAGACGTGCTACTCCCCGCCAACCACCCCTTCCGGCCTCGGGCCGCCATAGGCCCAGTCGAGCAGCTTTACCGTGTGCACCACCGGCATGTTGGCGGCGGAGGCGATCTGGGTGATGCAGCCGATGTTGCCGGTGGCGACGATGGCCGCGCCGGTTGCCGCGATGTTGCGCACCTTGCGGTCGCGCAGGCGCGCCGAGATTTCCGGCTGCATGATGTTGTAGGTGCCGGCCGAGCCGCAGCACAGGTGCCCCTCGCGCGGCTCGCGCACGACAAAGCCTGCCCTGGCCAGCAATTCCTTCGGCTGGCGAACGATCTTCTGGCCGTGCTGCATCGAGCAGGCCGAATGATAGGCGACGACGGTGCCGGGCTTTTGCACCGGTTCCGGCAAATCGAGCGTGGCGAGATATTCGGTAATGTCCCTGGCCAGCGCCGACACCCTGGCCGCCTTTTCGGCATAGACTGGGTCGAGCCGCAGCATGAAGCCATAATCCTTGATGGTCGTGCCGCAGCCTGATGTGGTGACGATGATGGCGTCGAGGCCGCCGCTCTCGATCTGGCGCGTCCAGGCATCGACATTGTTGCGCGCCGAGGCCAGCGCCTGCTCCTCGCGGCCCATGTGATGGACCAGCGCGCCGCAGCAGCCCTCGCCTTGCGGCACCACGACTTCGACGCCCAGCCGGTTGAGCAGCGAGATCGTCGCCTCGTTAATGCCCGGATCGAGCACCGGTTGCGCGCAACCGGTGAGGATGGCGACACGCTTCCTTTCGCGCGCCCCGCCCGCCGCCGGATGGACGCCGGGCTTGGCCATCAGGGATGGCGCCGGCACGGAAGCGGGCGCCAACCTCAGCATGGCGCCAAGCGGTTTCAGCGCCGGTATACGGTCGAACGCGCCGATGAACGGCTTGCCCAGCCTCGCCAGTTTCAACGCCGCGCGAAACCGCCCCGAATGCGGCAGCACGAAAGCCAGCAAGGCCCGAATGGCCCGGTTGGGCAGCGGCCGCTTGTAGGTCTTCTCGATATGGGCGCGGGCGTGATCGACCAGATGCATGTAGTTGACGCCCGAGGGACAGGTCGTCATGCAGGCGAGGCAGGACAGGCAGCGGTCGATATGGGTGACGATCTGCTCGTCGGCGGGGCGGCCATTCTCCAGCATGTCCTTGATGAGATAGATGCGCCCGCGCGGGCTATCCAGCTCGTTTCCCAGCGTCACATAGGTCGGGCAGGTAGCGGTGCAGAAGCCGCAATGCACGCATTTGCGCAGGATCTTTTCCGATTCTGCAACGTGCGGATCGGCCAGTTGCGCGAGGGAGAAATTGGTCTGCATCGCCTACGCCATCCGGCCTGGGTTGAGGATATTCTTCGGGTCGAACTGTTCTTTCAGCCGTGCGGACAGGCTGGCAAGCGCGGCCTCCTGCGGCTCGAACACGGGGAGCGCGGCGCGCTCGGCGGGCGTTGCCCGCACCAGCGTCGCGTGGCCGCCGCCATGGTGTTTTATCAGCGCGCGCAACAGGGCGGCTTCCGGCTCGCCATGCTCCATGCGGAGCCAGATCAGCCCGCCCTGCCAGTCGTAGAAGGCCGAGACGGCGGCTCGCATGCGAAGCTGCATCACCATGGCGTGGCCATCCGCCGGCGCCATCGACACCCGCCACACCGGCTTTTCACCGCCATCGGCGAACGGCGCGCAATCGCGGATGTCGGACCATATCTTGCCCGACGTTTCGCCTGAAATCTCTTCCAGCGGGCCGGCGTTCTTGAGCAGGCTTTTGAGCGTCTCGATGCGGTAGGCGACGGAGGGACCAAACCCTTCGACGCGCAGCAAGGTGGCCGCGTCATTGCCGAGCGCGCCATCGGCAACGCGCGCGACGGCGGGATAGGGCAGATGCGCGGCGCTCGAAACCTCGGCGCTGGAGCCAAGCGCCAGCGCCATGGCGGCGGCGGCCCGATCGTCCAGCAAGCCGCGCACGGCGAGCGTCGTTTCGGTCTCGGCGGCGGGCAGAACCTTGAAGGTGACGTCGGTGCAAACGGCCAGCGTGCCCCAGCTATTGGCCATCAGCTTCGACATGTCGTAGCCGGTGACGTTCTTGACGACGCGCCCGCCCGACTTGAACGCCTCGCCGCGCCCCGACACCGCATGGATGCCCAGCACATGGTCGCGCGCCGCGCCTGCTTTCAGCCGGCGCGGGCCGGAAAGATTGACGGCGAGCATGCCGCCTATCGTGCCGCAGCCCCGTTCACCGCCGAGCAGGGCCGAATAATCCATCGGCTCGAAAGCGAATTGCTGGCCGTTATCGGCCAGCAATTTCTCGATTTCCGTCAGCGGCGTTCCGGCGCGCGCCGACAGCACCAGTTCCGCAGGTTCGTAAAGTGTGACGCCCGAAAGCTTCGACAGATCGAGCGTATGCTGCGCCTGCGAGGGCCGGCCAATGCCGCGCTTCGAGCCATGACCGACGATTTCCAGCGGCTTATCCTCCGACAACGCCCACTGGACGGTGGACAGGACTTCATCAGCGGAGGTGGGGGTGAAGGTGGTCAAGCTCAAAACCTCGGAATTTCCGGGAAGGGCAGTTTGCCGCCGGAGATGTGCATGCGGCCGAGTTCGGCGCAGCGGCGCAATTGCGGAAAGACCTTGCCCGGATTGAGCAGATGGTTGGGATCGAAGGCGCATTTGACGCGCATCTGCTGGTCGAGGTCGATGGCGTTGAACATTTCCGGCATCAGGTCGCGCTTTTCGACGCCGACGCCATGCTCGCCGGTCAATACGCCGCCGACCTTGACGCATAGCCGCAAAATATCGGAGCCGAAGCCTTCCGCCTTTTCCAGTTCGCCCGGCACATTGGCATCATAGAGGATGAGCGGATGCAGATTGCCGTCGCCGGCATGGAAGACATTGGCGACGCCAAGGCCGTATTTCTTCGACAGCTCCTTCATGCCGTGCAGGACTTTCGGCAGCTCCTTCCTCGGAATGGTGCCGTCCATGCAGTAATAATCCGGCGAGATGCGGCCGACCGCCGGGAACGCCGCCTTGCGACCGGCCCAGAAGGTCAGCCGCTCCTGCTCGCTCTGCGAAATGCGGCAGGTGGTCGAGCCGTTGCGGATGGCTATGGCTTCGACCGCCATGATCAGGTGATCGACCTCGACGCCCGGCCCGTCCAGTTCGACGATCAGCAACGCCTCGACGTCGAGCGGATAGTCGGCATGGACGAAGTCCTCCGCCGCATGAATGGCCGGGCGGTCCATCATCTCCATGCCGCCTGGAATGATGCCCGCGCCGATGATGTCGGCCACGCACTGGCCGCCCTGCTCGCTGGTCGGAAAGCCGATCAGCAAGGCGCGCGCCGTCTCCGGTCTCTTGAGAATGCGCACCGTGACCTCGGTGACGACGCCAAGCAGGCCTTCCGAGCCGGTCATGACACCGAGCAGATCATAGCCTTCCGCGTCCAGATGCTTGCCGCCCAGGCGCACCACTTCGCCGTTCATCAGCACCATCTCGATGCCGAGCAAATTGTTGGCGGTCAGCCCGTATTTCAGGCAATGCACGCCGCCAGAATTTTCCGCGACATTGCCGCCGATCGAGCAGGCGATCTGGGAGGATGGATCGGGGGCGTAGTAGAAACCCTCCTGCTCGACGGCGGTGGTGATGCCGAGATTGGTGACGCCCGGCTGGGCGACGACTACGCGGTTCGGGAAATCGATGTCGAGAATGCGGTTGAAGCGGCTCATTACCAGAAGCACGGCGTCTTCCAGCGGCAGCGCGCCGCCCGAAAGCGAGGTGCCGGAGCCGCGCGGCACGACGCGGATCTTGCGTTGGTCGCAATATTTCAGGATGCGCGACACCTGCGCCACCGTTTCGGGCAGCACGACGACCAGCGGCAGCTGGCGATAGGCCGTCAGCCCGTCGCTTTCGAAGGCGCGCATGGCGTTGGCGGCATCGACGACGCCCTCGCCCGGCACGATCTGGCGCATGTCCGCGACGATCTCGGCGCGCCGCGACAGCGTGGCTTCGTCAGGCTTCGGCATGGCCAGACCGGACATTGCGGCATCCTTTGCTTCACTGGCTTCGCTTTACTGGTAAAAAGCTTTTACCAGTGGCCGAGCCTGCTTGCAAATGCTGCATCGGCTAATTTGTGAGGCGTCATCGCCTGGCGTTTCCGCAGCGTCAATTGGCCGCTGCCTTTGCGCCTATTCGCCCGGCGCCTTGCCCGGCTCCATATGGCTGCGGCGGATATGGCGCACGCCCCACCAGACCAGCAGGACGGCAACCGGGACCGACGCGGCGGTGACCACTTCCGGCGCAAAGGCATGGCCGAAAAAGGACGCGCCCTTGGCCAGATAGCCGATCAGCCCGACCACATAATAGGAGACGGCGGCGACCGAGAGGCCTTCCACGGTCTGTTGCAGGCGCAGTTGCAGGCGCGCGCGGTTGTTCATCGACGCCAGCAGGTCGCGGTTCTGCTTCTCGACCTCGACATCGACCCAGGTGCGCAGCAGCGTGGTGGCACGGGTGAGCTTGCGCGACAGGTTGGCCTGGCGCTCCTCCACCGAGCGGCAGGTGCGCATGGCGGGCGCGACGCGGCGCTGGAGGAAGGCGGCCCAGGTGTCGTAGCCCGGCACCGGCTCTTCATCGAGCGCCTCAAGCCGTTCGCCGACGATGCCGTCATAGGCGCGGCTGGCCCCGAAACGGTAGAGGCTCGATGCGGCGTCGGCTTCCAGTTCGGCGGCCAGTTCGGTCAGATCGGCCAGCAAGGTCTGGCTGTCGCGGGTTTCGGCGACCTTCATTTCGCGGGTGATGACGGCAAGCCGGTCCTCGATGCGGCGCGCCCTGCCCGAAAGCGTCAGCGCCAGCGGCAGGCCAAGCATGGCCAGCGTACGGTAGGTCTCGATGTCGATCAGCCGCTGTGACAGCGCACCGGTACGCGCCGGCGTCAACCCGCGGTCCAGCACGAGAATGCGGGTCAGGCCGTCGCCGTCCTGGCGGAAATCGGTGATGATGGCCGCCTTGCCGTTCTCGACCAGCGAATAGCAGAGGCTGGTCGGATCGAAGCCGGCTATCAGTTTCTCGGATGCGGCGCCCCATTTGCGGATTTCCAGCCGGATGCCGGAAATGACGGTTCCCGGTGGCGAAAAGCCATTGCCGAAGGGGGATTCCTCCTGGGCGCGGCCGTTGCCGGCCAGCGGTCCCTCGAACAGGTAGGTGGAAAATTCGGTGTGGCGCTCCCAGCGCAGCGAGCCGTTTCCCCATTTCATCGCATAGTGGCGCGCCTGGCGTTCGGGGGCGGCGACGCCCAGCCGGCGCGACAGTTCGCACAGCACCGCATGGTCGACGCTGGCGCCGCCCTCGGTCATGAACGACAATTGCATGATGACGCGCGGCGTCGGCACCAGCGGATGCGGGCGGGCATGGACCTCGCCCAACGCGCCCGAACGGCCCTCATGGCAGGGAAAACCCATGACGCTGCCGGTGGCGCGCGGCTGGAATTCGAGATTGGCAGGCTCGTTCGACACGCTGGTTCCCCTCGGCCTTGCCGGCCTTCTACTCCTTGCGAGTAAAGACCAATCATCCGAGGACGCAAACGGAAGTTTAGGCCGGGCGCACCGCAAGCGCAGAGTATCAGCTTTTAGGATGAGCCGCCCAATTGGATATATAATTTGACCAGTTGGGCTTCCTGCCTTTATCTTTGCCGGCGACGGCCAACATCGTGGGCAACCGGTTGAACGACATTTTCTCCAGGATCGAACATTCGCGCACCGCCGACGAGGTGGTGGGGCAGATCGAGACGCTTATTCTGGAAGGCGTGTTGTCGACCGGCGACCGGCTTCCCGGCGAGCGCGAGCTTTCGCGGCAGTTCGACGTATCGCGGCCGATCCTGCGCGACGCGCTGAAGGCGCTGGAACTGCGCGGCCTGCTCGTCACGCGCCATGGCGGCGGCACCCATGTCGCCGACATTATCGGACAGGTGTTTTCCAAGCCGGTGGTGGATTTGTTTGCCACGCACCGCAAGGCAACCAACGACTATCTGGAATATCGCCGCGAGATCGAGGGCGTGGCGGCGGAATATGCGGCAAGGCGCGCCACCGCCGACGACCTCGCCCTTCTGGACGCCATCATGGCGCGGATGGACAAGGCGCACAGCACCGGCGATTTCGAGGACGAGGCGGAGATCGACGTCGAGTTTCACCATGCGGTGGGCGAATGCGCCCACAACATCATCCTGTTGCATACGCTGCGTTCCTGCTACCGGCTGTTGTCGGAAGGCGTGTTCCAGAACCGCGCGCTGGCCTTCGCGCTGCCCGGCGCGCGCGAGGCGCTACTGGAGCAGCACCGCGCCATCCACGCGGCGGTGAAGGCCGGCAACCCGGCCGCCGCGCGCCAGGCGGCGATGGACCACATCACCTATGTCGAGCGCGCTATGGCGCAGGCCGAGCGCAGCGGCGACTGGGAGCGCGTTTCACGCCTGAGGCTGCGCCAGCGCGCGCCCGCCAACGCCGTCAAATCCTGAAAAAGATCAACCCGAGAACCGACCGGAACAAGCCATGAGCCTTGACCTGACCATCGCCGATCTGAAGGAAAAGGCGCGCCGGCGCGTGCCGCGAATGTTTTTTCAATATGCCGATTCCGGCGCGCTGACCGAAAGCACCTATGCCGCCAACGAGGCGGACTTCGCCAAGATCAAACTGCGCCAGCGGGTGCTGGTCGACATGACCAACCGCACGCTCGCCTCCACCATGGTCGGCGAGAAAGTGTCGATGCCGGTGGCGCTGGCGCCGACGGGTTCGACCGGCATGCAGCATGCCGATGGCGAGATGCTGGCGGCACAGGCGGCGGAGGAATTCGGCGTGCCGTTCACGCTTTCCACCATGAGCATCTGCTCGATCGAGGATGTCGCATCGGTTACGACAAAGCCGTTCTGGTTCCAGCTCTACGTCATGCGCGACAGGGAGTTCGTCAACAATCTGATCGACCGCGCCAAGGCCGCGAAATGCTCCGCGCTGGTGTTGACGCTCGACCTGCAAATCCTGGCCCAGCGCCACAAGGATATTCGCAACGGCCTTTCCGCGCCGCCGAAATTCACGCCAAGCAGCATCTGGCAGATGGCGTCCCGGCCCGGCTGGTGCCTTAAAATGGCCGGCACGAAAAGACGCAGCTTCGGCAATATCGTCGGCCACGCCAAGAACGTATCCAACCTGGCGTCGCTTTCGGCATGGTCGCATGAACAGTTCGATCCGCGTCTGTCCTGGAAGGACGTGCAGTGGATCAAGGACCGCTGGGGCGGCAAGCTGATCCTCAAGGGCGTTCTCGACAAGGAGGACGCGATCATGGCCGCGCAGTCCGGCGCCGACGCGATCATCGTTTCCAATCATGGCGGGCGGCAGCTCGACGGCGCGCCATCCTCGATTTCAGTGCTGGAACAGATCGCCGATGCGGTCGGCGACAAGATCGAGGTGCATATGGATGGGGGCATCCGCTCCGGGCAGGACGTGCTGCGCGCTTTGTGCCTCGGTGCCAAGGGCGTTCATATCGGCCGGCCGTTTCTCTATGGGCTGGGTGCCGGCGGCAAGGCCGGCGTGACCAGGGCGCTGGAGATCATCCGCAACGAACTGGACACCACGCTGGCGCTCTGCGGCAAGCGCGACATTCTGGATGTCGGCAAGCACATGCTTCACCGCTAAGTTAGGCTCCTAGCGGAGATTCGCGGCCATGAGCGGCATCCATCTACGAGACGCGCGCGCGCCGGAAGGCATGCGCCTCCATGCCATTGGCGACGTGCATGGCCGGCTCGACCTGCTTTACGCCATGCACAGGCGCATCGCCGAGGATATGGCGCGCGACCCGCCCGCCGACTGGCGCATCGTCCACCTCGGCGATTATGTCGACCGCGGGCCGGCTTCGAAAGGCGTGCTCGATTTCCTGATCGCGGTGCGCGCGATCGAGCCGCGCAATATCATGCTGGGCGGCAATCACGACGTCGCCTTTCTCGATTTCCTGGAACGGCCGGATGCCAGCGGCGTATTTGCGCTTTACGGCGGCGTGCAGACCGCCAAAACCTATGGCGTCGACCTGGCAATTGGAAACGACGCCCCGGCCGGCCAGGCCGAGGAGGCGCTGCGTTCAGGCCATGCGCAATTGCTGCGGGCGGTGCCGCAAAGCCATGTCGATTTCCTGCGCGGGCTGATTTTTTGCGCGAGCTTCGGCGACTTCTTCTTCTGCCATGCCGGCATCCGCCCCGGCGTCGCGCTGGACAGGCAGGACCGGGAGGACCTGATCTGGATACGCGAAGCCTTCCACGATTATCCGGGCCTCTACCCGAAGGTGATCGTGCATGGCCACACGCCGCATCGGCTGCCCGAGATCAAGGCCAACCGCGTCAATGTCGATACGCTGGCGCACAAGTCAGGCCGGCTCACCGCGCTCGTCGTCGACGGCGCGAAGAAGGAAATCCTGACGGTGGTGGAAGACGGGTCGGTTCAGCGCAGCGAAGCGGTGACGCCGTAGCCGTCGACGGCATTGTGATTGCTGGCCGCGTCGGCGGCATAGATGCCGAGACCGCACAGTACAATTGCTGAAACCATGGCGAAGGACAGGAACGCAGCTTTCACGGTCGTCATCTCTTGTTGAGCTTCCTGCATTCCTGCATGAGGACGGTTACGAATAAGTTGAAATGGAAGTTCCATTTCAACAGTTGCCGCAGCTGAACCAAGTTCTCTTGCGCCTGTTACCGATAAGCAACAAAGGGGTTTGGCGGCGCGGATGCCCGGCGGCGCACTTCTAGGAGAAGCGCCGGACACAAGCCAAGGTCAAAATGAGCATCCGCGGCGGATTTGGCGCGGCGTGCCAAAATTGCAACGACCGGCGCGTGATGCGTTCAGAATTTCGGATCGGGGCGACCTATTCGCAGACGATGGCGGTCGGCAACATCCGCGACGAGGCCGTGTCCACCGTCTCCAAAAATTCTGGTATTGTCGAAATTCGGGACGACCGGCACACGCATCGCAACCTTGCCGCATGACGGCGCCGCAGGTCGGCGCCAGCATGCCAGCATACCAACAAAGGCCGCATCCCCATCGGAATTAGCCGAGCGCAAAAACGGGAAAGCGCCATGCCACTGCAAAACCGGGTCGATCCTTTCGGCGTCATCCATGCCGTCGCGGCGCGCGGACTGTTCACCGGCAATCGCGGCATCATCCACGATCCGGCGACCAAGAAGCTGCTCAACAAACGCTGGACGCTGAAGGCGTGGATCATCTGCACCTGCGAATTCAAGGGCCGGCGGCGCGAGCCGATGGGCCGCAACAGGCCGGGAAAGAACGGCGAGCCGGCCGGGGCCGGCTGGACCGAGCTTTTCTTCCTGGATGAGGTTACGGCGCTGGCCGCCGGTCACCGGCCCTGTTTCTATTGCCAACGCGAAAGGGCGGTGGATTTCGTGCGCCGCTTCGGCGAGGCTTTCGGCCTTGACGAACCGCGCGCGCCGATGCTCGACAGCAGGCTGCACAGGGAGCGGCTGGCTTCGGGCGGCAGGCTCCCCACCATCGAGGCGAGCGAGCTTGCCGGCCTG
>DASYCS010000442.1:0-3103 GCA_036500025.1 Mesorhizobium sp.
TTTGTCGACAAAGCCTCCATCCAACAGATTTATCTCGATACGCCCTATTACCTCGCGCCTGCCGACAAGGTCTCCGAAGACGCCTTCGCCGTCATCCGCGATGCCATGGCGGCGAAGAAGAAAGCCGGGCTTGCCCGCATCGTGCTTTATCGCCGCGAGCGGCCGGTGGTCATCGAACCGCTCGGCAAGGGAATGGTGCTGACCACGCTGCGCTACGACAATACGGTTCGCCAGCCCGAAACGGTGTTCGACGAGATCAAGGCGGTGAAGACCGACAAGGAGATGATCGAGCTTGCCCAGCACATCATCGACAAGAAACAGGCGAAGTTCGATCCCTCCAAATTTGACGACAAATATGAGGAAGCGCTGTTGGAGCTGATCCGCGCCAAGAAGGCCGGCAAGAAAGCGCCAAAGGCCAAGGCCGCCGCCAAGCCTTCCAACGTCGTCAATCTGTTCGACGCGCTGAAGAAAAGCCTCGCCGCCGATAACGACGAGGCCGCCGCTACCCCGGCCAAGGGCAAGGCCGAGCCTGCCGCCAAGAAGCCAGCCAAGTCCAAGCGCAAGTCCGCCTGAATGGCCGCCCTCGAACACTACCGCGCCAAGCGCGACTTCAAGAAGACCTCTGAGCCTTCCGGCGAAGCGCCGCGTGGCAGGAAGGCTGGCGAGGGCGGCATCTTCGTCATTCATAAACATGCCGCGACCCGTCTTCACTACGATCTTCGCCTTGAGCATGGCGGCGTCCTGTGGAGTTGGGCGGTAACGCGCGGCCCGAGCCTCGATCCGCATGAAAAGCGCCTGGCGGTCCATGTTGAGGACCATCCGATCGACTACGCGCCTTTCGAGGGCACCATCCCGAAGGGCGAATATGGCGGCGGCTCGGTCATCGTCTGGGACGAGGGCACCTGGACGCCCGACCATGACCCCGCCAAGGGCATGAAGAAGGGCCATATCGATTTCGAGCTGCGCGGCGAAAAACTGTCCGGCAAATGGCATCTGGTGCGGCTGAAGCCACGGCCGGGCGAGAAAAAAGACAATTGGCTGCTGATTAAATCCGATGATGCGGCTGCCCGTCCCGGCGAGGATATTCTGGTCGATGCACCGGAATCGGTGAAGTCCGGCCTCACCGTCGAGGAGGTCGGCGAAGGCAAGACGGTTGGCGGCAAAAAGCCGAAGGTCTGGCATTCCAACAAGCCCGCCCATGGCAAAGCCGCAAGCAAAGCGACGCTGAAGCTAGATTTCATCGAGCCGGCGCTGGCGAGGCTTGAAGCCGATGCGCCCGGCGGCAAGGAATGGCTGCACGAGGTGAAGTTCGATGGCTACCGCATGCAGGCGCAGATCGCCGGAACCGAGATGCATCTGCTCACCCGCACAGGGCTGGACTGGACGGAAAAATTCGTCGACCCGGTTGTTGCGGCGCTTGGCCAGCTGAAATGCAGCGACGCTATCATCGATGGCGAAATCGTCGTGCTGGCCGACAGTGGCGTGTCGTCGTTCTCCGCCCTTCAGGCCGCCCTGTCGGAAGGGCGCACCGACCAGATGGTCTACTACGCCTTCGACCTGATGCGGCTGGACGGCGAGGATTTGCGCGGCGAACCGCTCATAGAGCGCAAGGAAAAGTTGCGCGAACTGCTGGGCGACCAACCCGAAAATTCGGCGCTGCGCTACAGCGACCATTTTGTCGAGCCGGGCAAGATCATGCTCGAACATGCCTGCCGGATGGGCCTGGAGGGCGTCGTCTCCAAGCGCGCCGACGCGCCCTATCGCAGCGGGCGCGGGCATTCCTGGATCAAGTCGAAATGCACGCAGCGCCAGGAATTCGTCATTGGCGGCTATCTGCCTTCCGACAAGACCGGGCGTGGCCTGCGCTCGCTGTTGGTCGGCTACCACGAAGGCGGCGCGCTGCATTATGCCGGCCGTGTCGGCACCGGCTTTTCGGGCAAGGTGGCCGACGACCTGAAGAAAAGGCTGGATGCGCTGAAGGCGCCGAAATCGCCATTCGATGCCGCCGTGCCGAAAGGCAAGGGGCTGGTGTGGGTCAAGCCGGACCTTGTAGGCGAAGTGGAGTTTCGCAGCTGGACGCAAGATCGTATAATCCGCCACGCATCCTTTCAGGGGTTGCGCGAGGACAAGCCGGCGGAGGAAGTGGTGCAGGAAAAGCCGAAACCATCCGGAAAGGCCGGGCCGAAGGCCCAACCTGCGTCTGGCGACAGGCCGGTTCCGGCAAATGCGGCGAAAAGCTCGGTCAAGCTTACGCATCCCGACAAACTTCTATGGCCGGATGAAAAAGTGTCGAAGCAGGATTTGCTCGACCATTACGCGCTGGTCTGGAAGCGCATGGAAAAGTTCGTCGTCAACCGGCCGCTGGCGCTGGTGCGCGCGCCCGATGGCGTCGGTGGCCAGCGCTTCTTCCAGAAACATGCTTCTGCCGGCATGCACGACAAGATTTTCCGCATGAAGGACCCCGAAGACGATCAGGAACTGCTGTTCGTCAAGGATTTCGACGGCATCGCCGCGCTCGTTCAGATGGGGGTCGTCGAAATCCACATCTGGGGCAGCATGGTCGACGAGCTTGAAAAGCCGGACCAGATCGTCTTCGATCTCGATCCCGACGAGGGCGTCAGCGCCAACAAGGTGCGCGAGGCAGCGCTTGGCATTCGCGCACGGCTGGAGGAATTGTCGCTGCCGACTTTCGTCAAGACCTCTGGCGGCAAGGGCTATCATGTCGTGGTGCCGTTGCAGCCGGCGGCCGATTGGGCGGCGGTGAAAGGCTTTTCGCACGATTTCGCCCGCGCCATGGAGCAGGCCGAACCCGACCGCTACACCGCGACCCTGTCGAAAAAGGCGCGCACCGGCAAAATCTTCATCGACTACCTGCGCAACGGTAAGGGTTCCACCACGGTTGCCCCCTATTCGTCGCGCGCCAAGAAGGGTGCGACGGTTTCAATGCCGATAATGTGGCAGGAAGTGCATGACGGCATCGCGCCCAACGCCTTTCCCATCGGGGACGAGACGACGCTGCGGCGGTTCGCACAAGCCGATCCCTGGAAGGACTTCTTGGCCAGTGCCAAGCCGCTGAAGCTGAAATAGCTGGAGCATTTCCAGC
>DASYCS010000443.1:0-24122 GCA_036500025.1 Mesorhizobium sp.
CGATCTCAACGTGCCGGTGACCGATGGCAAGGTCAGCGACACGACCCGTATCGAGCGCATTCTTCCGACGCTCGACGAATTGTCGAAAAAAGGCGCCAAGGTTATCCTGCTGGCCCATTTCGGCCGCCCGAAAGGCGGGCCGGCGCCCGAATTCTCGCTCGACCCGATTGCCAACGCCGTCTCGGCGATGATCGGCAGGCCGGTCGCCTTTGCCGCCGACTGCATCGGCGCGGAAGCCGCCAACGCGGTCGGCGCGATGAAGAACGGCGACATACTGCTCCTGGAAAACACACGGTTCCACAAGGGCGAGGAAAAGAACGAACCGGATTTCGCCGACGGGCTGGCGAAAAACGGCGATATCTACGTCAACGACGCGTTTTCGGCGGCGCATCGCGCCCATGCCTCGACGGAAGGGCTGGCGCGTCGGCTGCCGGCCTTTGCCGGGCGCACCATGCAGGCCGAACTCGACGCGCTGGAAAAGGGCCTCGGCAACCCGGCCAAGCCGGTGGTGGCGCTTGTCGGCGGCGCGAAAGTATCGACCAAGATCGACCTGCTGATGAATCTGGTGCGCAAGGTCGATGCGCTGGTCATCGGCGGCGGCATGGCCAACACGTTTCTCGCCGCGCGCGGCACCGCTGTCGGCAAGTCGCTGTGCGAGCACGACCTTGCGGCGACCGCCAGGCAGATCATGATCGAGGCGGCGACGGCCGGCTGCGCCATTATCCTGCCGTCAGACGGCGTCGTCGCAAGGGAATTCAAGGCCGGGGCGGAAAACCAGACCGTGGCGATAGAGGCCTGCCCACCCGACGCCATGATCCTGGACGCCGGCGAAAAGACCGTCGACACCATCAACCAGTGGATCGACCGCGCCGCGACGCTGGTGTGGAACGGGCCGCTCGGCGCTTTCGAGATCGAGCCATTCGACCGGGCGACGGTGGCCGTGGCAAGGCATGCTGCGGCGCGGACCAAGGCCGGCAAGCTCGTGTCGGTGGCCGGCGGCGGCGATACGGTGGCGGCGCTGAACCATGCCGGCGTCGTCGGTGATTTCACCTATGTCTCGACGGCAGGCGGCGCATTCCTCGAATGGATGGAAGGCAAGCCGCTGCCCGGCGTCGATGTGCTGAAGAATTGAATTGTCCTTTCGAGGCGGCGCTGGATGGCGCGCTGCACCTTTCAATCGATTTTGACTTTTGACCGCGTTTGTTTTGGGGCTAGCATCATCGACGTCGATGGTCGGCCCGCAGGAGAGCGAAATGAGTGAACGTCTCGAGGACATTGCCGCGCGCATCGTCGCCGGCGGCAAGGGCCTGTTGGCCGCCGACGAAAGCTCGGGCACCATCAAGAAGCGCTTCGACGCGATCGGCGTGCAATCCACCGCCGACAGCCGCCGCGACTATCGCGAGATGATGTTCCGCACCACCGAGGCGATGACGAACTGCATTTCCGGCGTCATTCTCTACGACGAAACGATCCGCCAGAAGGCCGCCGACGGAACGCCGCTGATCGATATCATCAGGGCCGCCGGCGCCGTTCCCGGCATCAAGGTCGATGTGGGGGCGAAGCCGCTGGCGGGCTTTGCCGGCGAAACGGTCACCGAGGGGCTGGATGGCCTGCACGAGCGCCTGGCGGACTATTACAAGATCGGCGCGCGCTTCGCCAAATGGCGCGCGGTGGTCGACATAGACACGGCCAAAGGCGTGCCGTCCGGCGGGGCGATCGCTTCCAACATGCATGCGCTGGCGCGCTATGCGGCATTGTGCCAGGAAGCCGGCATCGTGCCGATAGTCGAGCCGGAAGTGATGATGGAAGGCAGCCACGACATCGACACCTGCTATGAGGTTTCGAAAGCGGCGCTGTTGAAGCTTTATGCGGAACTCCATGGCATGCGGGTAAGGCTGGAAGGCACGATCCTGAAGCCGAACATGGTGATTTCGGGCAAGAAATCCGCCACGCAGGCCGGGCCGGAGGAAATCGCCGAAAAGACGATAAGGCTGTTTCGCCGGACCGTGCCGGTGGCGGTGCCCGGCATCGCCTTTCTTTCCGGCGGCCAATCGGACGTCGAGGCGACGGAAAACCTCAACGCCGTCAATGCCATTGGTCCGCATCCGTGGAAGATCACCTTTTCCTATGGCCGGGCTTTGCAGGCGGCGGCGCAAAAGGCCTGGAGCGGCAAGGCGTCGAATGTGGCAGCCGGCCAGGCAGCGTTCGACCATCGCGCCCGCATGAACCATCTGGCGGCGCTTGGCCAGTGGAAACCCTCGCTGGAAGAAGCGGGCTGATCGGCCAGCCGTTTAATTGCCCGTCTTGAAGTCGGGGAGCGTGCTTTGGAATGAAGCGGCGCTCCCTTTTCTTTCACCCCCAATGGCCAAGAACGGCGGTCACCGAGATGGCGGCCAGCGCCAGCACCGCCAGCTTCCAGAAGTCGCGCCGCGCCCGCAGGCCGGGCCAGCCCAGCGGTTTGATCAACTGAATGACCATCATGGCGAGGATGACGAGGGCGAGCATTTTCGACATGCCGCCTTTGACCAGTATCGTGCGCTTCTGTCAAAGCCAGCAAGGCTTGGCCATGTGGCGAGATGGACGGAGCGCCATTTGAAGAGCTAGAAAGACGCCTGCAAGAACGAACGGGAGGAACGGCATGGTTTCGCGCTACCACGAGGTCTATGAAAGCTGGCAACGCGACCCTGAGGCCTTCTGGGCGCAGGCCGCCGAAGAGATCGACTGGATAAAGCCGTTCGACAAGGTGTTCGATCCCGGTGCTGGGGTCTACGGCCAGTGGTATACGGGAGGCCTGTGCAATAGCTGCTGGAACGCGGTGGACCGTCATGTCGCCGGCGGGCGGGCCGAGCAGACCGCGCTGATCCACGACAGCGCCTATACCGGCGCGATCCGGAAATTCACCTATGCCGAGATGAAGCGCGAGGTCATCGCCCTTGCCAGCGTGCTGAAGAACCAGGGCGTCGGCAAGGGCGACCGCGTCATCATCTATATGCCGATGGTGCCGGAAGCGGTGTTCGCGATGCTTGCCTGCGCGCGCCTCGGCGCCATCCATTCGGTGGTGTTCGGGGGCTTTGCCGCACAGGAGCTGGCCACCCGCATCGACGATGCCAAGCCCAAGCTCGTCCTGTCGGCCTCCTGCGGGCTGGAACCCGGCCGGATGGTCGCCTATAAGCCGCTGCTCGACAGGGCCATCGAACTGGCCCGTCATAAGCCCGAGCGCTGCATCATCCTGCAACGCGAGCAATTGCGCTGCGAGCTGAAGGAAAATTACGACATCGATTTCGCCGATGCGGTGGCGCGCGAGCGGGCAGCGGGCGCAAATGTCGATTGCGTGCCGGTGCTGGCGACCGATCCGCTTTATATCCTCTATACGTCAGGCACCACCGGCCAGCCCAAGGGCGTCATCCACGACAATGGCGGCCATATGGTTTCGTTGAAATGGTCGATGGAAAACGAAAACGGCGTCAAGCCGGGCGAAGTGTTCTGGTCGGCATCCGATATCGGCTGGGCGGTCGGTCATTCCTACATCGTCTATGGTCCGCTGCTGCATGGCTGCACCACGGTGATGTTCGAAGGCAAGCCGGTCGGCACCCCGGATGCGAGCGCCTTCTGGCGCGTGATTTCGCAGCATGGCGTAGTGGGGCTGTACACCGCGCCGACGACCTTCCGGGCCATCAAGGGGCAAGACCCGAAAGGCGAGCTTGTCGCCAGGTTCGACCTTTCCAAATTCAGGATGCTGTATCTCGCGGGCGAGCGCGCCGACCCCGAAACCATCAAATGGGCCGAGCAGAAGCTGGGCGTGCCGGTTCTGGACAATTGGTGGCAGACCGAAACCGGTTCACCGATCACCCACAACCCGGTGGGCCTTGGCTTGCTGCCGGTGAAACACGGCTCGCCGGGGGTGCCGATGCCCGGCTACGACATTCGCGTGCTGGACGATGCCGGACACGAACTGCCGCGCGGAACGCTTGGCAACGTCGTTATCAAGCTGCCGCTGCCACCCGGCTGCCTGCCGACCTTGTGGAACGCCGATGCGCGGTTCCATCAAGCCTATCTCGATGAATTCCCAGGCTATTACAAGACGGCGGATGCCGGCATCGTCGACGAGGACGGCTATCTCTTCATCATGGCGCGCACGGACGACATCATCAACGTCGCCGGACACCGCCTGTCGACGGGTGCGATGGAAGAGGTGCTGGCGGCGCATCCGGATGTTGCCGAATGTGCGGTCGTCGGCATCGCCGATAGTTTGAAAGGCCAGGTGCCGCTCGGCTTCGTGGTGCTGAATGCGGGCGTCACGCGCGCGCCGGCGCTCATTGAAATGGAAGCAGTGAGCCTGGTGCGCGACCGGATCGGGCCGGTTGCCGCGTTCAAAACGGCGATCACGATCAAGCGGCTGCCCAAGACGCGCTCGGGAAAGATCCTGCGTGGGACCATGCAGAAGATTGCCGACAGGCAGGAATGGACGATGCCGGCCACCATCGACGATCCGGCAATCCTTGACGAGGTTGCAGCGGCGATGGCCGAGCGCGGAATTGGAGGGTAAGGCAGGGCGGCTTGACGACCCGGCCTGGATGGCGGCCGTGACGACACGCGGCCTTTCCTTTTCAGCTGCGATCCGCTAGACGGCGGCTTTCCTGAAAGCGCCCGTCATGCAGCCCAGCTGCCGGGCTTTCCATTGCGAGCATTCATCCCATGGCAGCAGCCTTTTGTGGCGTCGATTTCGGCACCACCAACTCGACCGTCGGCCTATGCGTTCCCGGCGGAATACCGGCCCTTATCCCTCTCGAAGCAGACCATGTGACCATTCCCTCCGCGCTGTTTTACAGCCTGGAAGACGGCAAGACCTATTTCGGGCGCGCCGCGGTATTCGAATATATGGATGGCGCGGAGGGGCGCTTCATGCGCGCGCTGAAATCCATCCTCGGCAGCAGCCTGATGAAGGACACCACCCAGGTCGGGCGCGAGCGCCTGCGCTTCGAGGCGATCATCGGCCGGTTCCTGCGCCATCTGCGCGGCCGCCTCGAAGCCGAGCACGGGCAAGCGCCCGAACAGGTGGTGCTGGGGCGCCCGGTTCGCTTCGTGGACGAGGATGACGAGGCCGACGCGCAGGCGCAGGCGCAGCTGGAAGCGGCCGCGCGCATGGAAGGTTTTCGCCACATCGAATTCCAGTTCGAGCCGGTGGCGGCGGCGCTGAACCACGAACGCGCGCTCAATGGCGAGCAACTGGCGCTGGTGGTCGACATTGGCGGCGGCACCTCGGACTTTTCCGTGCTGCGGCTGTCGCCGGAGCGCGCGCGCCAGGCGGACCGCCTGAGCGACATTCTAAGCACGACCGGCGTGCATGTAGGCGGCACCGACTTCGACAAGCAGCTCAACATCGCCAAGGTCATGCCGCATCTGGGGCTTGGCTCGACCACGCTCGACGGCAAGCGCCAACTGCCGGTGTGGTACTTCAACGACCTGGCGACCTGGCACCGCATCAACACGCTCTATACGCAGAAGAACGGGCGCGACATCCAGGCGTTGACCCGCGAGGCGGCGGAACCTCAGAAGCTGGAGCGCTATGCGCATGTGCTGAAGAACCGCTCCGGCCACCGGCTGGCCGGCGAGGTGGAGAAGGCCAAGATCGCGCTGACCGACGACCATGCCGGGATCATCGCGCTGCGGGAGCCGGGCCTTGCGCTCGAAGTTCCGGTGACGCGGGGAGAATTCGAGGCGGCCAGCGCCGACCTCGTTTCGAAGATCGGCGCCTCCATCGAGGATGCGCTGCGTCTCGCCGGCATCCAGGCGGCGGCAATCGAAACCGTCATTCTGACCGGTGGCGGCGTGCAGGTGCCGGTGGTGGAAATGGCGGCGGTTTCGCGCTTTCCCGGCGCGCGGATTGCCCGCTCCGACCGCTTCGGTTCGGTTGGTCTCGGCCTCGCCATCGACGCGGCGCGGCGGTTCGGCTGAATATCGCCGGAGTGTCGCCGGCCTCCTGACAGACTGCTGTCAGGAGGGGTGTGCGATGATGGCTTCCAATCAAGGAGGAGGCCACGATGACCCATTTCACGATGCTGCACGCGATGGTGCGTTATGTCGGCAAGGTCCGCACCTTGCGCAATGAAATCCGCACCGAGCGGTTCCTGAACGCGCTGCCTTCGGATATTCGTGCCGATATCGGCTGGCCCGACCAGCATGAAGGCTGGCCAAGCCGCCATGACCGGTTTTCCCAAGGGCAGGCCCGATAGCAGGCCAGGCGACTGCCGGATGCGCGCGCCGCGTCGTTATCTTGCTTCCACGTCCCATGTCCGGCGCGATCCGCTCCTGACACTATGCTGTCAGGAGCATCATGCGATACTATGCTTCCTGCGCCTTGGGCGGACGGGCGAGAGGAACGACGATGCGACGCGCCGACAGGCTTTTCCAGATCGTACAGCACCTGCGCGGAGGCAGGCTGGTCACCGCGCACAAGCTGGGGACATGGCTCGAAGTTTCCGAGCGCACCATCTACCGCGACATAGCCGACCTGCAATCGACCGGCGTGCCGATCGATGGAGAGGCGGGCGTCGGTTACCTGATGAGGGAGGGTTTCGACCTTCCGCCGCTGATGTTCACGCGTGACGAAATCGTGGCTCTGGTCGCGGGCGCGCGCATGGTGCGCGCTTTCGGCGGGGCCGCCATGGCGCGCGCGGCGGAGGAAGCGCTGGTGAAGATCGGCGCGGTATTGCCCGAAGCCGAAAAAGACCGCATCGCCCGCACCGAAATCCACACGCCCATGTGGGTGGTGAGCGACGCCGCGCGCGACGCGATCGACCTGATCGAGCGCGCGGTGGAAAAGCGGCAGGTGCTGACGCTCGATTACAGCGACGAAGCGGGGCGCGGCAGCGTTCGCGACGTTCGCCCGCTCGGCCTGTGGTTCTGGGGCAAGGTGTGGACGCTGATCGCGTGGTGCGAGATGCGCGGTGATTTCCGCGCCTTCCGCATCGACCGCATCGCTTCGGTGGTTCTTGCCGGGCGTGTCTTCAAGCCGGAGCGCGGCAAGCAGCTTGGCGATTTCTACCGGGCGGTGGAGCGCAGCGAAGGTTATGGCGCCGCGCCGGACCGGGCGCGGGGAAGCTGACCGCAGGCCCCTCCCGCCGGGAAGGGCATGCCCGTATTATCCGTTGCGCAATGCGGGCGCAAAGCCGGTGGCAGGTTTTGCCGTGCCGGCCTTATTCGTCGTCTTCGTCGGTATCCTGGTCCTTCGAGCGCAAGGCCGAAAGCTTGGCGAACACGGCGTTCGCATCCAGTTCCTCGTTCTCGTCCTTCGGCTTTTCCGGCGCAGGCACCAGCCGTTCGGTAAGGGCCGCCGGCAGCAGCGTATCGCCGACGGGGGCGGCGGCCTCCTTGCCGCGCGAGGCGCGGTTGACTTCCATGTCGAGGTCGATCTGCGAGGTCAGGCCGAGTGTCACCGGGTCCATCGGAACCAGATTGGCGGCATTCCAGTGCTTGCGATCACGGATCTGCTCGATGGTCGACTTGGTGGTGCCGACGAGCCGCGAGATTTGCGCATCCTTCAATTCGGGATGGTTGCGCACCAGCCACAAAATGGCGTTCGGCCGGTCCTGCCGCTTCGACAGTGGCGTGTAACGCGGGCCTTTGCGCTTGGATTCCGGCACGCGAACCTTCGGTTCGGACAATTTCAGGCGAAGATTGCCGTCTTTTTCGGCGCGCGCGATCTCGTCGCGGGTCAACTGGCCGGTCATGATCGGATCGAGACCCTTGATGCCCTGCGCCGCCTCGCCGTCGGCGATAGCCTTTACTTCCAGGTGATGCAGTCCGCAGAACTGTGCAATCTGCTCGAAGGAAAGCGCGGTGTTATCGACCAGCCAGACGGCGGTCGCCTTGGGCATCAACAGCGTATTGGCCATAAAAAGAATCCTTCTCGTTCGCCCGCGTTCCCGCGCGGGCGGTGGTTTAGAGCCACCAATATGGGAAATTCGAGGCCTGTATAGCCGTTCTTCGGCCCGTTCGCAACGGTTTTGGGCGGTTTATGAAAGTAGGAGTCCCACCGCATCGGCATCGGCAATCCGGGAGCGCGCCAGCCTCAGGCGTTTTGCCGGTTCGGTTCATGCGGATTTTGCGGTGTTGTCAAAACACGACCGCTATTCGCACATCACCCGCACGCGCTTGCCGGTCCGGGTGGCGGCTTCGCAGGCGAGCGGCGGCGTTGAGCCCGATGGCGCTGCGGCCGGCGCTGCGCGGCGCTTCGCAGACCGCACCCTCGGCCTGCCCGGCGATTGTGGCTGCGGCGGGACCGGGAAGGTTTCGGGCGGCGGCGGCATGGCGATCGATGGATCGGCCGGCGCGCGCATATAGCCTGGATGGCGCAGGTCGAGCGGACCGAGATCAACGCGCCGCATGTCCAGCGGCCTTGGGATAACGACGGTACCATCGTCCGTTCTGGAGCAACCGCCGGTCGCCAGAAGGAGGCAGAAGACAAAAGGAACAGACCTTCGGGGCATTGGTGACCTCTCCGGCGCCTATGTAGCGCATTGCAAGCCGCCGGACAAAGGCATCTCGCGCATGGCCATGCGCTTTAAGGTCAAGTTGGAATAAAATTCCAGCCATTAGGGTTAGCTGATCCTTAATGCTTGTGGGGCACATTGCGCGGGCGAGCCGGTGGTTCGACCTGCATTGCCTGGGGTGAGCGAGATTGTGGTGATTCGAGATGATTCCGGCGTGAAGCCGCCGGCGCGTCCCGCTAATATCAGAGCGTCGGCCAGGAAGGCCGGATCGCCGCCATTCCTGCCCGCCGAATCGCTTCTTGCCCTGGTCGAGGCGGGGTCGGACTGGCTTTGGGAAACCGATGCCGATCTGCGCTTCTCGTGGGTTTCGGAGAATTACCAGAAAATCACCGGCATCGAAGCCGCCCAGGTGCTCGGACGGTTCCGGTTCGACTTTCTCAGCCCGGCAAGCCAGGGCAGCGAACTGGTCGCCTCGCATCTGGAGGACTTGCAGCATCACCGGCCCTTCCGCGACTTCGTCTATGAGCTGAAGGGCAGCCGGCAGGACTGCCGCTGGATTTCCACCACGGGCTTTCCGCGCTTCGATGCGGAGGGCAATTTCATCGGCTATCGCGGCCTCGGCCGCAATGTCACCGAGATCGCGGGGACGCTGGGTAAGCTTGAAAAGGCGGCGCCGCATGCCGATCGCGCCGAATTGCTGGCTTCGGCCGAACGCAACCGCCAATTGCTGTTCGATATCGAGCGGACGATCGATGCGGTCGAGATGGGGATCGTCGTTGTCGACGCCAATCTCAACACGGAGATCATCAACAAGGCCTTCTACAAAATATGGGACATGACCCCGCAACAGATCGCGCTGGGCAGCCCGTTCCGGAAATTGATCGAATCCGGCCGATCCGGCGGGTTGGAGGACATTCGCGACGAGGATTGGGAAAGCTATGTCGCCAGGCGGCTGAATGAGGTGCGGGCAGGCGACCTTGCGCCGCGCGAGTTCCGGCGGAAGAACGGCCGCACCACGATCTATGCAATTACCGCGCTTTCCGGCGGCAAGCGGCTGGTTTCCTACTATGATTTGACGGAGTTGAAGAAGCAGGAAGCGCAGGTGGCGGCCGCCAATGCGCGAACCGAGGAGGCCTTCTGCAATCTTCGCATCATGGTCGATTCCATCCCCATCGGCATCATCGTCGTCGATGCCGACATGCGGGCCGAAATCGTCAACCGGGCATTTTACGATTTCTGGAGACTAGACCCGGCGTCCATCGGCATCGGGGCAAGTTTTCGCGAGCTGATGGAAGCGAACCGCACCATTGATCCGCATGGCTTCGATGCGGAGGCGTGGCCCCATTACATCGCCAAGCGCGAGGCTGAAATCAGGGCGGGCGTGGCGGAAGTCCGTCAGCTGACGCGCGGCGACGGCCGAACGCTCATTTCCTCGACCACGCCGCTTTCCGGCGGAAAGCGCCTCATTTCCTATGTCGACGTAACCGACATGAAGAACCGCGAGGCGGAACTTGCCGAGGCGCTGGAAAAGGCGAAGCTGGCCGAGGCGGTCATCAACAGCGTGCCGAACCCGATGTTCGTCAAGGACGCCGACCTGAACTTCGTGATGGCCAACCAAGCCTTCGCCGATTTCTTCGGCACCACCCCCGACCAGATCCTTGGCCGAAAGGATGACGACCTCGTGCCGCCTGAAGAGCGGGGCATGTTCGAGGAAAGCGAAAGACAGGTTTTGGCGACCGGCGAGTTGTACGAAACCGAAGCGCAATATGTGCGCGACGGCTTCCACGGCACGCGCGTCGTTCGAAAGAACCGCTTCGAGACGACCAGCGGCAAGATTTATCTTGCCAGTTCGCTTTTCGATGTCAGCGAATCCAAGCGGCGCGAGAAAGAGGCCGAGGAAGCGCACAGGCATTTGACCAACGTGCTGGAATCCCTGCCGGCCGGCGTCGCCGTCTATGACCGCGACGACAAATTCCTGTTTGCCAATGAAAAATTCCGGGAAACGTTGCCGGATTTGCGCGCCGCATGGACGCCGGGAAGCACGCTTCGCGAGGCCCTGGCGATCGGCCATGCCCATGGCTATTTCCGCGACAATGGCGACAAGGCGATCGACGGCCTTTATGATTGCGATGTCGAGGGCTGGCTCGATGCGATGGAAAACCATTATCGCCAGCGCGACGCGGTCTACGAACGGGTCACGCCCGAGGGGCGCTGGTATCAGGTCTACAACAAGCGCACCGATGACGGCACGTTCATCGGTGTGCGGGTGGAAATCACCGACATCAAGGAGCGCGAGCGCGCGCTGGAGGAGAGCCTGCGTGAAAACGAGGTGTTCCGCAGCCTGATCGACAATGTGCCGGTGTCGATCTACGCCAAGCGCGCGGACCTGCGGCAATTCTACGTCAACAAGGGCTGGTGCGATCTCACCGGCTACAGCAAGCAGGAAGCGATCGGCAAGACCGATATCGAGATATTCGGCGCCGATGGCGAGGCGTTCGTCGAAAGCGACCTTTCCGTGCTGCGGACCGGGGAAACGCAGGAGATCGAGGAAACGGTCGTATCGGCCGATGGCAGCCGGCGCCACCAGTTCGCCCGCAAAGGCGCGATGATCGCTTCCGACGGGTCGCTTTATCTGATCGGCTCGACAACCGACATAACGGAGTTGAAGCAGCGCGAGGCCGAGTTGCAGGAGGCGCGCCAGCGCGCGGTGCTTGCCGACCGTGCCAAGTCGGAATTCCTTGCCAATATGAGCCATGAAATCCGTACGCCGATGAATGGCGTGCTTGGAATGGCCGAACTGCTTGCCAAGTCCGACCTCGATCCCAAGCAGAAGACCTTTACCGACATCATCGTCAAATCGGGCAATGCGCTGCTGACCATCATCAACGACATTCTCGACTTCTCCAAGATCGATGCCGGCCAGCTGGTGCTCGACCCCGCCCCGTTCAGCCTTGCCGAAGCCATCGAGGACGTCGCGACGCTGGTTTCGACACGCGCCAGGGAAAAGGACCTGGAGCTTATCGTACGGATCGAACCCGGCTTCGACGGCCTGTTCGTCGGCGATGTCGGACGCGTGCGCCAGATCGTCACCAATCTGCTGGGCAATGCGGTCAAATTTACCGACGAGGGCCATGTGCTGGTCGACGTTACCGGCGAGCACGCGCCCGGCGGGACGCGGCTGCACATCTCGGTCACCGATACCGGTATCGGCATCCCCGAAGAAAAGCGCGCGCTGGTGTTCGAGAAATTCAGCCAGGTCGACGCATCGTCGACGCGGCGCCATGAAGGCACCGGCCTCGGCCTTGCCATCACCTCGCGCCTGGTCGATCTGATGGGCGGCGAGATCGGCGTGGAAAGTGCCGAAGGCCGGGGATCGACCTTCTGGTTCACCATTACGCTTGCGACCGCCGAGCGCGCCGGCAAGCCGCGCATCACCCCCATCGACGTGACCGGAGCGCGCGTGCTGGTCGTCGACGACAATGCCGTCAACCGCTCCATCCTGGCCGAACAGATGGCGTCGTGGAATTTCGATTCCTGCGCGGCGGCAAGCGGCGAGGAGGGCCTGAAGGTGCTGATCGCGGCCGCGGCCTATGGCGTGCCGGTCGATTGTATCGTCCTCGATTACCAGATGCCCGGCATGACCGGTACGGAGATGGCGCGCATCGTGCGCAACACCGACAGTTTGGCGGATACGCCAATCGTCATGCTGACCTCCGTCGACCAGTCGCTGGCGCAGGCCAGCTACCGCGACCTTGGCATCGATGCCCACCTCATCAAACCGGCGCGGTCCTCGGCGCTGCTGGAAACACTGGTCACCACCATCCAGCGCCATCGCGCCAAGACAATGCCTCTCGGCGCGACGGCATTCGAGGAAAGTGCTGCTTCATGCGCGCCGACACCGGCCATCGACCGGCAGGCAGGCGATGCCGCCGGCAACGCGCTTCGGCAGCCGGGCGCGATCCGGCCGCGCAGCGCCCCGGTGGCGGGCGAGGGGCGTCGGCTCGATATACTCGTTGCCGAGGATAATGAGGTGAACCAGCTGGTATTCACCCAGATATTGGGCGAGACCGGCTACAGTTTCGAGATCGTCGGCAATGGCCGCAAGGCGCTCGACGCCTTCGCGCGGCTGAAGCCGCTGATGATCCTGATGGACGTCTCCATGCCGGAGATGAACGGCCTTGAGGCGACCCAGGAAATCCGCCGCATCGAGCAGGATGCGGGCACGCATGTGCCGATCGTCGGCGTGACCGCGCATGCGCTCAAGGGCGACCGCGAGCGCTGCATCGAAGCGGGAATGGACGACTACCTTTCCAAGCCCATCAGCCCCAAGGCGCTGATGGAAAAGCTTGAACGCTGGCTGGGAACGGACCACGAAGCCCAGTGGGCCGGCACCGCCGGATAAGTCGTTTCGCATCGCGGCCAAGACTTTACCCGGCAAAGCGTCATGCAAGCGGGAGAGTTGCCGCGACGGCTGGTTGGCGCGCCGTCTGCGCACCGTTATTGAAGCGTCACGAACCTGTCATGCAACTGTTATAAATCACGGCTATGGCCTCATCAGGCGCTAAAAGAAGCGGCGCCGAGAGACCATCTTCCGAACAGGAGCAGGCCCCATGAGACATTTCATCCGCTCTGCCGTCGTTGCCGTTGCAATGGCCACAGCGTCCACGCTCACCCTTTCGACCGCATTCGCCGCCGACATTTCCGGCGCAGGTTCGACCTTCATCTATCCGGTGTTCGCCAAGTGGGCGGATACCTACAAGAAGGACACCGGCATCGGTCTCAATTACCAGTCGATCGGTTCCGGTGGCGGCATCAAGCAGGTTGTCGCCAAGACGGTGACCTTCGGCGCGACCGACAAGCCGATGTCCGACGAAGAACTGGAAAAGAACGGCCTCACGCAGTTCCCGATGGTGATGGGCGGCATCGTGCCGATCGTCAACCTCGAAGGCGTCAAGCCCGGCGAACTCATTCTCGACGGCAAGACCATCGCCGACATCTATATGGGCGCGATCACCACCTGGGACGACGCCGCAATCAAGGCGCTGAACCCCGACCTCACGCTGCCGTCCACGGCAATCGCCGTCGTCCATCGCTCGGACGGCTCGGGCACGACCTTCAACTTCACCGACTACCTCGGCAAGCTCTCGCCGGACTGGAAGGAAAAGGTCGGTTCGGACACCGCCGTCGAATGGCCGACGGGCGTCGGCGCCAAGGGCAGCGAAGGCGTCGCCAACACCGTCAAGCAGACGGATGGCGGCATCGGCTACGTCGAATACGCCTACGCGGCGCAGAACGACCTGTCCTACGCCAAGATGATGAACGCCGCCGGCAAGGTCGTCTCGCCGTCGCTGGAATCCTTCGGCGCGGCTGCCGCCAATGCCGACTGGAAGGGCGCCAAGAACTTCAACGTCATCATCACCAACGAACCCGGTGACGAGACCTGGCCGATCGCCGCTTCGACCTGGGTGCTGATCCACAAGGCTCCCGATGACGCGGTTGCTGCCGGCGAAGCGCTGAAATTCTTCGCCTGGGCCTATCAGGACGGTAAGGGCACCGCCAAGGACCTCGACTATGTCTCGATCCCCGACAGCGTCGTCGACATGATCAAGGCTTCGTGGACCGCCGACATCGCTGCCGACGGCAAGCCGGTCTACACGGTCGGCCAGTAAGCTTTGCCATCGATCCGGAGGGGCGCTGATGCGGCGCTCCTCCTTCCCGCAAAACGATCCAGACAATGATTGAGGTCAGCCTGACATGAGTGCCGTCCAGGAAGCCTTGCCTGCCTTCAAGGGCTCGCGCGCCGCGACCGTCCGTCGCTTTGCGCTGACCGACACGATTTTCCATGCGCTGACCAAGGCTTCGGCCATCCTCGTATTGCTGCTGTTGGGCGGCGTCGGCATTTCCCTTGTGGCCGGATCATGGCCGGCCTTGTCGACCTTCGGCTTTTCCTTCCTCGTCAGCGAAAGCTGGAACCCGGTCAAGGAGAACTTCGGGGCGCTGGCGCCGATCTACGGCACCGTGGTCACGTCGGCCATCGCCATCCTGATCGCCGTGCCCATCGGCATCGGCATCGCCATATTCCTGACGGAGCTTTGCCCGCGCCCGCTGCGCCGCCCGATCGGCATGGCGGTGGAGCTTTTGGCCGGCATTCCGTCCATCATCTACGGCATCTGGGGCCTGTTCGTGCTGGCGCCCTTTCTTCAGCGCACCATCCAGCCTTTCATCATCGGCGCTTTCAAGAACGTTCCCGGCCTCAATGGCCTGTTTGCCGGCCCGCCCTACGGCATCGGCCTTTTGACCTCGGCGCTGATCCTGGCGATCATGATCCTGCCGTTCATCACCTCGATCACCAAGGATGTGTTCGACACGGTGCCGCCGGTGCTCAAGGAGTCCGCCTACGGCATTGGCTGCACCACATGGGAAGTAACGCGGCGTGTGGTCATTCCCTACACCCGCGTCGGCATCATGGGCGGCGTCATGCTGGGCCTTGGCCGCGCGCTTGGCGAAACCATGGCGGTGACCTTCGTGATCGGCAACGCGCACCGCATCAGCGAGTCGCTATTTGCGCCGGCCACGACGATCTCGGCCACCATCGCCAATGAGTTTACTGAAGCGGTCGGCGACCTCTACACCTCCTCGCTGGTGGCGCTCGGCCTGATCCTGTTCGTCATCACCTTCCTCATCCTTGCGCTCGCACGCTACATGCTGATGCGCATCGATGCCCGCACGGGAGCCTGACAATGGCTGTAACATCCTCGCTCCATAGCCGCCGCAAGATGGCGAACTCGATCATGATGACGCTATGCGTTGTCGCGGCCGGGATCGGGCTTGCCTGGCTGGCGCTCATCCTCGGCGCGCTGGTCTACAAGGGTGCATCCGGCCTGTCGCTGGCCGTGTTCACCCAGATGACGCCGCCGCCAGGCGACGCCGGCGGCCTGCTCAACGCCATTTTCGGCAGCGTGGTGATGACGGTCATCGCGGTTCTCGTCGGCACTCCCATCGGGGTGCTGGCCGGCACCTACATGGCCGAATATGGACGCTTCTCAAGGCTGACCACGGTGGTGCGCTTCATCAACGACATTCTGCTTTCGGCGCCTTCCATCGTCATCGGCCTGTTCGTCTACGAGCTGATGGTGCGGCCGATGGGGCATTTCTCGGCGATCGCCGGCGCGGTGGCGCTTGCCATCCTGGTTATCCCGGTGGTGGTGCGCACGACAGAAGACATGCTCAATCTGGTGCCGAACGCGTTGCGCGAGGCGGGCACCGCCATCGGCGCGCCGCGCTGGGTGGTCATCAAGTCGGTGGCCTACCGCGCCGCCATGTCGGGCATCGTCACCGGCATCCTTCTTTCCATCGCCCGCATTTCGGGCGAGACGGCGCCGCTCTTGTTCACGGCGCTCAACAATCAATTCTGGAGCGGCAACCTCAACGCGCCGATGGCCAGCCTGCCGGTCACCATCTTCCAGTTCGCTCTCAGCCCTTACGAGGAATGGCAGCAACTGGCGTGGACCGGCGCACTTATCATTACCCTGACGGTTCTGGTGTTGAGCATCATCGCCAGAAGCCTAACCGGACGCAGGACATAGAGATGGCACAGATGTTGGCTCCTGAAATGACCATGACCGATGACACCGCCGGCAAGGCCGGCAAGACCAAGATCGAGGTGAAGAACCTCAATTTCTACTACGGCCAGTCGAAGGCGCTGAAGGACATTACGCTGTCGCTGCCCGAACGCAGCGTCACCGCCTTCATCGGCCCGTCCGGCTGCGGAAAGTCGACGCTGCTGCGCGTCTTCAACCGCATCTACGAGCTTTACCCGAAGCAGCGCGCCGAAGGGCATGTGATGCTCGACGGGCAGAACGTGCTCGACCGCTCGCAGGATTTGAACCTGCTTCGCACCAAGATCGGCATGGTGTTCCAGAAGCCGACGCCGTTCCCCATGTCGATCTACGAGAACATCGCCTTTGGCGTGCGTCTCTACGAGAAGATCGGCAAGTCGGAAATGGACGGCCGCGTCGAGCAGGCGCTGAGGCGCGCGGCGCTGTGGAGCGAGGTCAAGGACAAGCTCAACGCCAGCGGCCTCAGCCTTTCCGGCGGCCAGCAGCAGCGGCTGTGCATCGCCAGGACGGTTGCGGTGAAGCCCGAGGTCATCCTGCTCGACGAACCCGCCTCCGCGCTCGATCCGCTTTCGACGGCCAAGATCGAGGAGCTGATCGACGAATTGCAGGCCGACTACACCATCGTCATCGTGACGCACAACATGCAGCAGGCGGCCCGCGTCTCGAAGCAGACGGCCTTCATGTATCTGGGCGAGCTGATCGAGTTCGACAAGACCGAGAAGATATTCACGTCGCCCGGCCACAAGCGCACGCAAGACTACATCACCGGCCGTTTCGGCTGAGCCAGTCATTGCCATTAGCGATACGAGGACAGTTTCATGACCGAACATACCGTCGCCGCCTTCGATGACGATCTCGGCCAGATCGGCCGCCTCATCCAGGGCATGGCCGACCTTGCCGGGGCGATGGTCAGCGGGGCCACGCATGCGCTGCTTACCGCCGACAACGCACAGGCGCAGCGCATCGTTTCCGACGACGCATTGATGGATGCGCGCCAGCGCGAACTGGACGAGCGCGCCATCACGCTGATCGCCAGGCGCCAGCCGATGGCCGACGATCTACGCTCGGTGGTCGGCGCCATCCGGATGGCCGGCGACCTCGAACGCATCGGCGACCTGGCCAAGAACATCGCCAAGCGCGTCGCCGCGGTCGGTGAAAGCGCCGTCCCGCGCGAGCTTTCGCATTCGATCGACGGCATGGCGCAGTTGGTGCTGGAACAGGTGCGCGGCGTCATGGCGCATTACAGCGCGCAGGATGCCGCCGGCCTTATCACGCTGAGGGACGACGACGAGCGCATCGACGTCAAATACACCTCCGTCTTCCGCGAATTGCTGACCTATATGATGGAAGACCCGCGCAACATCACGGCCTGCACGCATCTGTTGTTTTGCGCCAAGAACCTGGAGCGCATCGGCGATCACGTCACCAATATCGCGGAGAACGCCTATTATGTGATGACCGGCCAGCAATTGCCGGCCCATCGCCCGAAATCGGATGAAATGGTAATGTCGGCCCCGGCTGCCTGACCTGAAGGTCCTTGCGCCGGTTGGATGCGCAGGGGATGCTTCAATAGATTGATCGAGCACCGCGCGGAAACCGACAGCCGAGTTTCGGCGCGCTGCTCCAGACAGGAAGACACGATCGATGATTGCACCGCGCATCATGGTGGTGGAGGACGAAGAGCCGCTAGGCGTGCTCTTGCGTTATAATCTCGAATCCGAAGGCTATCATGTCGAGGTGGTGACGCGCGGCGACGAGGCGGAAATCCGCCTCCAGGAAAACGTTCCCGACCTTCTGGTGCTTGATTGGATGGTGCCGGCCGTATCGGGCATCGAGCTTTGCCGCCGCTTGCGGATGCGCTCGGAAACGGAGCGCCTGCCGATCATCATGCTGACGGCGCGCGGCGAGGAAAGCGACCGGGTGAGGGGGCTTTCGACCGGTGCCGACGACTATCTGGTCAAGCCGTTCTCGACGCCGGAATTCATGGCGCGGGTCAAGGCGCTGCTGCGGCGCGCCAAGCCGGAAGTGCTTTCTTCGGTGCTGAAGGTCGGCGACATCGTGCTCGACCGTGAAACCCACCGCGTCTACCGCGACAAAAGCGAGATCAGGCTTGGGCCGACCGAATTTCGGCTGCTCGAATTCATGATGCGCTCTCCCGGCCGCGTATTCTCGCGCGGGCAGTTGCTGGACAATGTCTGGGGCGAGACAATCTATGTCGACGAGCGCACCGTCGACGTGCATGTCGGGCGGCTGCGCAAGGCGGTCAATGACGGCCATGCGCAAGACGTCATCCGCACCATCCGCGGCGCCGGCTACGCCATCAAGGAAGAATGATTTCGTTCGCCGGTCAGGCCGGGCGTACACCGGGCGCGGTGCTCCATGGCATCGGCCATGGCAAGCGCAGAGCCGCCGCATCGGGCGGCGAACCGGCCGATTTGCCGGACGGCCTCAAGGCTCCAGTTCGACATCCCAGTAGAGATAGTCCATCCAGCTTTCATGCAGATGGTTGGGCGGGAACAGCCGGCCATTATTGTGCAAATCGTGCACGGTCGGCTGATAGGGCTTTTGCCTGGGAAACATCTTGGCCTGCGCCGGCATCATGCCGCCCTTGGTCAAGTTACAGGGCGAACAGGCGGCCACCACGTTTTCCCATGTCGTGGCGCCGCCGCAGCGGCGCGGGATGACGTGATCGAAGGTCAAATCCTCGGGCGTGCCGCAATATTGGCACTGGAAACGGTCGCGTAAAAACACGTTGAAGCGGGTGAAGGCTGGATGGCGCGACGGCTTCACATAGGCCTTCAGGCTGACGACGCTGGGCAATTTCATCGAGAATGTCGGCGAGGAGACGGCATGCTCATATTCGGCGACGATGTTCACGCGGCCGAGAAACACGGCCTTGATGGCGTCCTGCCATGACCAGAGCGACAACGGGTAATAGCTGAGCGGACGGTAATCCGCATTCAGCACCAGTGCTGGAAGCCCATCCGCGGATACGGCAACCGTCACGTTTCGACCTCCTTCGCTTCCGACCCGAATGTCGCCGATACTGTAAGCCCGACATGACAGGGATGTGAAGCGGATTGTCAGCCTGCCGACACCGCAAAACTGCGCGGTTTCAATGGTTTTTCGACATTTCAGGCCGGAGGCGCGGCCTCGCGGCCCTTCAATTGGCGGTAGTAGGCCCAAAAAAGGCGCGCCGCGACCCCGCGCCAGGGCGACCATGATTCGGCTATGGCGATCAGCGTCTTTTCCGGCGGGCGCGGCGCAATGCCCAGCGCATGGCCGACAGCGGTTTGCAGCGCCACGTCGCGCGCGGGGAAAATATCGGGGTGGCCGGCGGCAAACAGAAGATAGACCTGCGCCGTCCAAGGCCCGATGCCGGGAACCGCCAGCAGCAGCTTCATCGCCTCGTCGGCATCCAGCCGGCATAGGTGATAAAGGTCGAGCCCGTCCGCGACCGCCTGGGCCACGGCCAGCAAGCCGCGCTGCTTCGGCCGCGACAGGCCGGCCTGGCGAAACACGGCGTCGTCGGCGGCAAGGATAGCCTGCGGCGTCAGCGGATCGACGATCTTTACCAGCCGGCCGAAGATGGCGTCGGCGCTGGCGCGCGAAACCTGCTGCGAGACGACGATCGAGGCGAGGCTCCTGAAGCCGGGTTCCGACAGCCTGAGCGGCACCTCGCCGACCATGGCGCGCACCGCCAAAAGGCGCGGATCGAGCACGCCGAGGGCGTCGAGGCCGCGTTCTATGTCGTCTAGCGTTGCAATATGTTGCATGGTTGCCTTGTTGGCGCGCCGGGATCAAAGTAGCAATCGACAAAAGCGCAGCACAACCCGATTTGCGGCCGAAGCATGAGCCTGCCGACATTCCGTTTCGCGCCTAGTCCCAATGGCGAACTGCATCTTGGCCATGCCTATTCGGCGCTGCTCAACCAGAAGCTGGCGAAGGCCGCCGGCGGTCGGCTTTTGCTGCGCATCGAGGACATCGACACGGTGCGTTGCACGCCCGAGTTCGAGGCGGCCATCTTCAACGAGCTGAACTGGCTCGGCGTCGGGTGGGAAAAGCCGGTGCGCCGGCAATCGCAGCATTTCGCGGAATATGCGGAAATCCTGAACCGGCTGATCGGCGAGGGGCTGGTCTATCCGGCCTTCATGAGCCGCGGCGAAATACGCGCGTTCATCACCGACCGCCAGAAGCGCGGACTTGATTGGCCGCGCGACCCCGATGGCGTGCCGCTCTATCCCGGCGCGGACAGGGCTCTGCCCGATGCGCAGCGCAAGCGGCGCATCGCCGAAGGCGAACCCTATGCGTGGCGGCTGGATACCGCAGCCGCCATCGCCCGCATCGGCCGGCCGCTGTCATGGATGGAACATGCCGATGAAAATCTCGATACCGCCAGTCCCGTCGAGGCCCGCCCGCAGGACTGGGGCGACGTCATCCTCGCCCGGCGCGACGTGCCGACAAGCTATCACCTGGCGGTCGTCGCGGACGATGCTCTGCAAGGCGTGAGCCATGTCGTGCGTGGGCGGGATCTGTTTCTCGCCACCTCGCTACAGCGGCTCCTCCAGGAATTGCTCGGCCTGCCGCAACCGGTCTATTGCCACCATCGGCTGATCCTGGGGTCAGACGGCCGCAAGCTGTCCAAGAGCCTCGCCGGCACCAGCCTTGCCGAGCTGCGCAGGGGCGGCGCCACAGCGCACGACATTCGAAACATGCCCGGCCTGTGACCGGCATGGAAAGCCTTCCATCAATTCCCGTTATTCTATAGTTCAGCGGTTTCGTTTTGCGCGCCGCCGCGAACGGCACTACAGGCAGACGCGCGTTTCCTCCAGTAATCGATGGCTCAGTTGCACAGTCTCAAGCGGTTCATTCCGGCCATATTCGTCGTCTTGTGGGCAACCGGCTTCATCGGCGCGCGCTATGCCATGCCCTGGGTGGAGCCGTTTACGTTCCTTTCCATGCGCTTCGTCATCGCCACGATCTTGCTGGCGGCAATCGCCGTGGCGCTTGGGCTGAAGCGGGCGACGCGCAAGGAAGCGCTCAACGCGGCAATCGCCGGCGCGCTGATGCACGGCGTCTATCTGGGCGGCGTGTTCTGGGCGATCCATCGCGGCATGCCGGCCGGATTGTCGGCGCTGATCGTCGGGTTACAGCCGCTGGTAACCGCCGTGATGGCGGGCAAACTGCTCGGCGAAAGGATCCTGCCGCGCCACTGGGTCGGCCTGGCGACGGGCTTCGCCGGTGTTGTCATCGTGCTGTTGCCGAAGCTTGGCGAACTGGGCAGCGGCATCGACGCGCAGACCGTTTCCGCCTGCATCTTCGCCGTTTTCGGCATAACGCTCGGCTCGATCTGGCAAAAGCGCTTTGCGCTGAGCGGCAACCTGTTCGCGACCACGGTGTGGCAATATGTGGGTGGCGCGCTGGTGACGGTGCCGGCCGCGCTTTTGTTCGAAACCCGCAGCGTCGTCTTCAACGGCGAACTCGCCTTTGCGCTGGCGTGGCTGGTGCTGGTGCTCTCCATCGGCGCGGTGTTCCTGCTGATGGTGATGATCCGTGAAGGCGAAATGTCCAAGGTCGCCTCGGTGTTCTACCTGGTGCCGGCGGTGACGGCGGTGATGGCGTGGGCGCTGTTTGGCGAAACGCTCGACCTCATCCAGATCGCCGGCATGGCGATCACCACCTTCGGCGTCGCGCTGGCGACGGCTCAGTCGGGAACCCGCGCCCGCGCTTCCAGATAGCGTATGATGGCGGCGTTGAATTCACCGCCGAGGATGAAGATGGCCGAGACGATATACAGGAACACCACCGCGATCATGATCGAGGCAAGGCCGGCATAGGTCGTCACATAGGATGAGAAATGGTCGAGATAGGTGGCGAAGATGGTCGATCCGATCAGCCAGCCTATCAGCGTGAAGACGATGCCGGGAATGAGCGACAGGAAGCGCCGCTTGCCGATCGGCAGCCAGTAATGCACGGCGAAAAGCCCGCCCACGATAACCGTCGAGGCGATGATGTAACGCCATAGCGTGATGGTGCCCATATAGGGCTTGATCCATTCGAACTCGGCCTCGGCCAGCCGCGCCAGGATCGGCGCCAGCACCAGAAGCACGCTGATGATGAGGAAGCCGATGGTGGCGATGATGACGAAGAACAGGCTCTGCGCGCGCCGGTAGATGATGCCGCGCGTTTCCACCACCCGGTAGGCGCGGTTGAGCGAGGTGCGCAGCGCCTCGATGCCGTTCGAGGCGAAGTAGGCGGCCAGCAGCACGCCATAGGTCAACAGGTCGGTGCGCTGCACGGTCAGCACGTTGAGCACCTCGCGCGCGATGGGCTTGGCGATCTGTTCCGGCCAGGTGTCGAACACCAGGTGGACGGCCGTGTCGGCGAAGGCCTGCGCGCCGAGGAACGACGCCAACGTGGTGGCGAAGATGAGAAACGGAAACAGCGCCATCAGCGCCGTGATGGCCAGATGACTGGACATGGCCCAGCCGTCATCGTTGTTGAAATGACCGAGCGCGTCGTAAACGACGCGTTTGAAGGCAACGACGTTCCGTAGCAAGCACGTTTCCTGCGATTGTTTCCCGGTCGCGAATATGGGAAGGGAATGCGGCAAATGGCAAGCCTCGAAGGAGCAACGGCTTTCCGGTGAAAGAGTTGCGCACAATCATCGTCACCGGCGCTTCGTCAGGCGTCGGCGCTTATTGCGCCCGAGCCTTGAAGGCGGATGGCTGGCGCGTTTTTGCAACGGCGCGCAAGGAAGAGGACATCGCCGCGCTGGAAACGGCGGGCATCGAGGCGTTCCCGCTCGACTACCGCGACCCGGCCTCGATCGAAGCATTGGTGGCGGCGGTCCTGGAGCGAACGGGCGGTAGCCTCGACGCCCTCTACAACAATGGCGCCTACGCCCAGGCTGGCGCGGTCGAGGATGTGCCGGTCGAACTATTGCGCCAACAGTTTGAGGCGAACTTCTTCGGCTGGCACGACCTGACCCGCCGCGTCATGCCGGCGATGCGCAGGCAGGGGCATGGCCGCATCGTCAACTGTTCATCCATTCTCGGGCTCGTGCCCCTGCCTTATCGTGGCGCTTACTGCGCCTCGAAATATGCGCTGGAAGGGCTGATGCTTTCCATGCGCCAGGAACTGGCCGGCAGCGGCATCCATGTTTCGCTGATCGAACCGGGACCCATCGCCTCAGACCTGCACGATAACGGCCTTCCCTGGTTCAGGGACTCCATCGATCTTGAGAACTCGGTCCACCGTGAAGCCTATCGCCGGCAGATGGATGAGCTATGGTCCGGTCCGCCGCGCGCAAAGGCCGGGCCGGTGGTGGTCTACACAGCCTTGAAGCATGCACTTCTGTCGCGGCGTCCGCGTCCGCATTATGTGGTAACGATGCCTGCAAGAATCGGCGTGGTGCTGAAGCGCATCTTGCCTGCTTCGTTATTTTACCGGCTTCTTGCCAGAAGCACCTGAGCGAACTGGAATTGTCATGGGCACCGTTTTCAATATCCTCGCCGTCATCGTCATGGTCGCCGTGGTGGCCGTCCTGTTGCGCGGCCTTTTCAACATGATGCGCGGCGGCGACGGCATGACCTCCAACAAATTGATGCAGGCGCGCGTCCTGCTGCAATTCGTGGCAGTCGTGCTGATCATGCTGGCGGTCTATTTCACCCGTAAGTAAGCGGCGGAACTGGACGGAGAAAGCCGGTGGTCAAGCTCAACAAGATTTATACCCGCACCGGCGACGATGGCACGACAGGGCTTGGCACCGGCGAGCGCCGGCTGAAATCCGACCTGCGGGTGGAAGCCTATGGCACGGTCGATGAGGCCAATGCCTGCATCGGCATGGCCCGCATCCATACCGCTAAAACCTATCCGGCAATCGACGCCATGCTTGGCCGCATCCAGAACGATCTGTTCGACCTCGGCGCAGACCTTGCCGTGCCCGACAGCGGCGAACCGCTCGATTATGAGCCGCTGCGCATTACCGCCGCCCAGGTGGAGCGGCTGG
>DASYCS010000444.1:0-9615 GCA_036500025.1 Mesorhizobium sp.
ATCGACGATGCGCATGATTTTCAACGGAGCCGAAACCTCGGCCAATTGTGCAAGCACGCCCAGACTGTCCAGCATTTCCAGTGCAGGGTTCATCAACGCCGTGGTGCGGCGGTCGTCGGCCACCGTCTCCGGCCCGACCAACGTTACCGCGAACCCGGCCTTGGCAATGGCCAGTGCGGCGATCAGCCCCGCCGGTCCCGTTCCAGCGACCAATATCCGCTTTGTTTCCAGATGACCCAGGATCGGCTTCCGTTTTTGTCAATGGACAGGCCCGAAAGCCTGCGAAGTCTTCTTATAAAGCGTTCTTTCACCCATGTTCAACGCGGCCTTTTCGACCATTCGAAGCACAAGCGCCTCACAATCATGGGGGAGGCTTGATCGCCCCCTTGTTCCGGCGGCGGCGCTGCTGTTTAGTCTTGGCCGGATGGGGAAGGCGATCCGGCTTGTCTGCGGGCAAAGCTTCGGCGCATGGCCGCGGCGATAACCCGGAATGTCACGCCGAAAATTTCCCCGGCGCTTTTTGAGGCATCAGGTTTGGACTGGCGATGATTGTGCGCAAGAACACACAAGGCAGAAAAATCGCCAGCAGGATTCCGCGACCGAAAAAGAAAGTCACCTGGCCGCAGGCCCGTGCTTTCTCGGTTCATCTGCTAACCGCGTCCGGTTCTTTTCTCGCTTTTCTTTCGCTGGTCGCCGCCAGTGAAGAGCGCTGGACGGCGATGTTCTGGTGGCTGGGGCTGGCGCTGTTTGTCGATGGAATTGACGGGCCGATCGCGCGCAAGCTCGACGTCAAGGAAATACTGCCGACGTGGTCGGGTGAACTGCTCGATAACATCATCGACTATGTTACCTACGTGCTGATTCCAGCCTTCGCGCTCTACCAGTTCGGCCTGATGGGCGAGAAATTGTCGTTCCTGTCGGCAGCCATCATCGTGGTTTCCAGCGCGATCTACTATGCCGACACCGGCATGAAAACCAAGGAGAACTTCTTCAAGGGTTTTCCGGTGGTGTGGAACATGGTGGTGTTCACTTTGTTTGTCATCGGGCCTGGCGAATGGACTTCGTTTGCGGTGGTGGTGATCGCAGGCCTGCTCACTTTCGTGCCGATCAATTTCCTGCACCCGGTGCGGGTCAAGAGGCTGAGGCCGATCAACCTGACCATCACCTTGCTATGGTGCGCGTTCGGCGCACTGGCGCTGGCTGAATCGGCGCTTGCCGAATTCTACAGCCAGATCGGGGTGCTCGCCAAAAACGTCAGCATCTTCACCAAGATAGGCATAGCGGGCACGGGTCTTTATCTTTTCTGCATCGGCGGGGTCATGCAGTTTTTCCCGAAATTGGGCGCTAAAAAAGCCTGAAGTTTCAAATTTTGCGTCAAAGACCATCATTTCCGCCGGGTATGACAGGAACGCATTCCACCGGGGCGCAAGCAATCGTGACCGTCCGCACCGCTCGACTTCCTGCTGAATTTCTTGAAGCTCTTTCAAGACTGGTGGCGCTTTGCGTTATGGGCAACCAATGCCTACGATGCTTGCGGGAACACAGAACATGTCTGGTAACAGATGGGAGGCACTGTGAGTGCACAACATGATGCCGCCAACCTTTTGGAGGTTCGCGGCCTGACCAAGATATTCGGCACGCTTACCGCGTGCGACCACATTGATCTCGACATCGCAAAAGGTGAGATTCACGCGCTTCTCGGCGAGAATGGCGCGGGCAAATCGACGCTCGTAAAAATGCTGTTCGGTTCGCTCGAACCCAATTCGGGCGAGATTTTCTGGAACGGCGAACCGGTACGTATTCCCAGGCCGGGCGTGGCGAAGAAGTTGGGTATCGGCATGGTATTCCAGCATTTTTCGCTCTTCGAGGCGCTGACGGCTGCCGAGAACATTGCGCTTTCACTCGATGACGGTTCGCCCATCGGCAGCATCGCGGCCAAGGCGAGGGCTCTTTCCTACAGCTATGGCCTGCCGCTCGATCCCGACTCGCTGGTTGGCGACCTGTCGGTTGGCGAGCGCCAGCGCATCGAGATCATCCGCTGCCTGCTGCAAACGCCGCAGCTCATAATCCTCGACGAGCCGACTTCGGTTCTGACCCCGCAGGAGGCCGACAAGCTTTTCGAGACGCTGGAGCGCCTGCGTAGCGAGGGCAAATCGATCCTCTATATTTCGCACCGGCTGGAGGAGGTAAAGCGCATATGCGACCGCGCCACCGTCCTGCGCCACGGCAAGGTTGTGGGTCACTGCAATCCGCGCGACGAGACGGCATCTTCTCTTGCCCGCATGATGGTGGGCAATGAAGTGCACACCGTCGTGCGCCAGCCGGCCGAGGGCATCGAACAGGCGTCGTCGCTGCTGGAGATACGCAATCTTACCCGTAAACCGGCGACCCCCTTCTCGATCCCCTTGCGCAACATCAATCTGAACGTCCGCGCCGGCGAAGTGATCGGCATCGCCGGTGTCGCCGGCAATGGACAGGGCGAGTTCTTCGAGGCGGTTTCGGGGGAGGTGCGCCAGCAGGATCATGCCTCCGTCCGCATCCGGGGCAAGGATGCCGGCGACCTCGGCATTACCGGCCGCCGATTGCTGGGTGCGGCTTTCGTGCCCGAAGAACGGCTGGGCCACGGGGCGGCGCCCGGCATGAAGCTTTCGGAAAACCTGCTGCTCTCGCGTTATGCGACCGACCGCAAGGTTTTTGTCGGAACGGGCGGCCTGGTCCAGTCCGGCGCCGTCTACGGGGCGGCCCAGCGCATCATCCAGGAAATGGACGTGCGTAAAAGTGCGCCGGACCCGGAAGCCGCGGCTCTTTCAGGCGGTAATCTGCAAAAATTCATCGTCGGCCGCGAACTCGACCGCACGCCTTCCGTCATGGTGGTGAACCAGCCGACATGGGGCGTCGACGCGGGCGCCGCCGCCCACATCCGCCAGGCGTTGATCGAATTGGCGCGTCAAGGCTCGGCGGTGCTGGTCATCAGCCAGGACCTCGATGAGTTGTTCGAGATTTCAGATGCCATCGCGGTGATGCACAACGGCTCGCTGTCGACGCCGTTGCCGATTGCCGAAGCAACCTTCGAAAAGATCGGCTTGCTGATGGGCGGCGCGGAACCCGGCCATCTCGAACACGCGCTGGAGACCGCATGATGCGCCTCGAACTCGTCAAACGCCCGCAGCGCTCGGTGCTGTTTTCCATACTGTCGCCGTTCATCGCCTTCGTGCTGACGGTGATTGCCGGCGCCATCATGTTCGCGCTGCTTGGCGTCAACCCGATCAACGGGCTCTACACCTACTTCATCTCGCCGGTCACGCAGGTCTGGCAGTTGCATGAACTGGCGATCAAGGCCGCACCCCTCATCCTCATCGCGGTCGGCCTTTCCGTCTGCTATCGCGCCAATATCTGGAATATCGGTGCTGAAGGCCAGTTCATCCTCGGCGGCATCGTCGGTTCGATCATCCCGGTCATGTATCCCGAACTTGAAGGCCCGTTCGTCTTGCCGCTGATGTTGCTGCTCGGCATGGTCGGCGGCGCTGCCTATGCGGCGATCCCCGCCTTCCTCAAGGCCCGCTTCAACACCAACGAGATATTGACCAGCCTGATGCTGGTCTATGTGGCTCAACTTTTGCTCGACTGGATGGTGCGCGGACCGTGGCGCGATCCGAAAGGCTTCAATTTTCCGCAGACGGTGCTGTTCAGCGACTCCGCCACGCTGCCGCAGATTTTCCCGGATTCCGGCCGCGCCAATTGGGGCTTTGTCTTCGCCCTGGTGGCGGCGGTTCTCGTCTGGATATTGATGAGCCGAACGCTGAAGGGTTTCGAGGTCCGAGTGCTTGGATCCAGCCCAAGGGCAGGGCGCTTTGCCGGCTTTGGCTTCAACAAGATGGTGTTCTTCACCTTCATGCTTTCCGGCGCATTGGCAGGTCTTGCCGGCATTTCGGAAGTATCTGGAGCCATCGGCCAGCTACAGCCCTCGATTTCGCCCGGATACGGCTTTGCCGCCATCATCGTGGCGTTTCTGGGCCGCCTCAATCCGCTCGGCATCGTCGCCGCCGGCCTGGTGCTGGGCCTGACCTATCTCGGCGGCGAAGCAGCGCAGACCGCGCTTGGCATCTCGGACAAGGTCGCGCGCGTCTTCCAGGGCATGCTTTTATTCTTCGTGCTCGGCTGCGACACGCTCATCCACTACCGCATACGACTGGTCGGCCTGGCGGCAGCGCCAAAAGCCGAGGAGGCACACTGATGGACATCACCGTCAACATATTGCTGACGATCGCCACCGCCGCCACCCCGCTGTTGATCGCCGCGATCGGCGAACTGGTGGTCGAGCGCTCCGGCGTGCTCAACCTCGGCGTCGAGGGCATGATGATCATGGGCGCGGTCGGCGGCTTCGGCGCGGCCTATTACACCGGTTCGCCGTGGATCGGCATGATGGCGGCCATCGCACTGGGTGCGATATTTTCGCTGCTGTTTGCTTTCATGACGCTGACTCTCGCCACTAACCAGGTTGCCACCGGCCTTTCGCTGACCATCCTCGGCCTCGGCCTTTCGGGAATGATGGGAACAAGCTTCGTCGGCCAGCCCGGCGAAAGACTGCCCAATCTCGACATTCCCGGTCTGTCATCCATTCCCGTCATTGGCCGCTTGCTGTTTGGCCAGGACCCGATCTTCTACATTTCGATCGCGCTGACGGCCGCCGTCATGTGGTTCCTGTTTCGCACCCGCAGCGGCCTTACCTTGCGCTCGATCGGCGACAGTCACAGCTCCGCGCACGCGCTTGGCATCAAGGTCATCCGCTACCGCTATCTGGCGGTCATCTTCGGCGGCGCCTGCGCCGGCCTGGCCGGCGGGCATCTGTCCCTGGTCTATACGCCGCAATGGGTGGAAAACATGAGCGCGGGTCGCGGCTGGATCGCCCTGGCACTGGTCGTCTTCGCTTCCTGGCGGCCATGGCGGGTTTTGGCCGGCGCCTACATCTTCGGCGCGATCTGGATTGGCCAGCTCCATGTCCAGGCAATCGACCTGAACGATTTCGTCGGCGCGCCCTGGGCGGTCTACAAACTGGTGGAAATCATCAAATCGTTTCCGCCGCAGCTTCTTTCTTCATTGCCCTATCTGGCAACTGTGGTGGTTCTCGTTCTAATCTCGCGGAACAAACGCCTGACGATGATGAACACGCCTGCTTCACTTGGGCAGCCCTTCGTCCCGGACCGCTGATAACGATAGATGAATCAAAAGCGTAGAGCTTAATACGGAGAGGTGACTTGATGAAAAAACTGCTCATTGCCCTGATGACGACGACAGCGGCGCTATCCATGGCCGCCGGCGCGCAGGCACAGGAAAAACTCAAGGCCTGCTGGGTCTATGTCGGCCCGATCGGCGATTTCGGCTATTCCTACCAACACGACCAGGGCCGCCTCGAAGTGCAGAAGGAACTCGGCGACAAGGTCGAAACCGCCTATCTGGAAAATGTCGCGGAAGGTCCCGATGCAGAGCGCGCCTTCGAGCGTCTGGCGCGCGAAGGCTGCAAGATCATCTTCGGCACCTCCTTCGGCTTCATGGATTCCGAAGTGAAGGTTGCCAAGCGCTTCCCCGACATCAAGTTTGAACATGCCACCGGTTACAAGACGAGCGACAATCTCGGCATCTACAATGCCCGCTTCTATGAAGGCCGCTACGTGATGGGCCAGATCGCGGCAAAGGAATCCAAGGCCGGCGTCGCCGGCTACATCGTTTCCTTCCCGATTCCCGAAGTGGTGATGGGCATCAACGCCTTCATGCTCGGCGCGCACTCGATCAATCCCGAGTTCAAAGCTAAGATCGTCTGGGTCAACTCCTGGTTCGATCCAGGCAAGGAAGCCGACGCCGCCAAGGCGCTGTTCGACCAGGGCGCGGACATCATCGTCCAGCACACGGACTCGACCGCCGCCCTTCAGGTCGCCGAAGAGCGCAAGCTGAAAGGCTTCGGCCAGTCTTCCGACATGATCAAGTTCGCCCCCCATGCCCAGCTCACCGCGAACACCGACAATTGGGGGCCTTACTATGTCGAGCGCGTCAAGGCCGTGCTCGACGGCACCTGGAAGGCGGACAATGTCTGGCTTGGCATCAAGGACGACGCCGTCCACCTGTCCGACTTCACCAATATGTCCGACGAGACCAAGGCGATGGCCGAGGCGACGGAAAAGAAGATTTCCGGTGGTTGGAACCCCTTCACCGGGCCTATCGACAAGCAGGACGGCACGCCGTGGCTAAAGGACGGCGAGGTTGCCGATGACGCGACGCTGCTGGGCATGAATTTCTACGTCAAGGGCGTCGACGACAAGCTGCCGCAATAATACGCGGTTCTCCGTGCAAAATAAAAAGGGCGCCTCACGGCGCCCTTTTTATGGGAGAAAGACCTGTTGCCGGAAATCATCCCGCAATTGCGTTCATATGCGGCCACACCTCAAGAACGCCGCGATAGATCATGTCGAGCGCGACATAGAGGATGATCAACAGGCCGATATAGGCAATCCACCGATGGCGATGCAGCAGCTTCGCGATGAAGCTCGCAGCCAGTCCCATCAGACCGATCGACAAGATCAGGCCGATGATCAGCACCGAGAAATGATCGCGCGCCGCGCCCGCCACCGCCAACACGTTGTCGAGCGACATTGAAACGTCTGCGATGACGATCTGCATGGCGGCCTGGGCAAGCGTCTTGCGCGGTTTGCCGCTGCCGGCAGATGCTTTTCCGTCCGAATTGGACAGCGCCTCCGTCGCCTCCTGTTCGTCGGCATGGGAGGTGCGCAGTTCGCGCCACATTTTCCAGCATACCCATAAAAGCAGGATGCCGCCGGCAAGCAGCAGGCCAACGACGGCCAGCAACTTGACCGTTATGGCCGCAAAAGCGATGCGCAGCACCGTCGCCGCGATGACACCGACGAGGATGGCCTTCTTGCGCTGCGCGGCAGGCAAACCTGCCGCAGCAAGACCGATGACGATGGCGTTGTCGCCCGCAAGAACCAGATCGATGGCGATCACCTGTAACAGGGCGGTAAGGCCTGCGGCCGTGAAAATCTCCATCGTCAAAACGCCCTTTCTGTCAAATGAACCGCTGCCGGCAACCCAGCCGAATATGTGGATTTCATGGGCAAAACCTGGAGATCAGCCTCCAACGCTACCCACCAAGGCCATGCCGCAAATTCTTGTGGGCCAAAGCCCATAGGTGCTTTTGGCACAAGGAATGCCGCGATGGCCAGAGATTTTCCAGGGATAATTCCGGCATCGGAATTTGCGGCCTGGGCGAGGTGCCGCCCCACTGCAAAAGACACGGCGATGAGATCAAGCAGGGCGTGTATAAGGTCGAACGTGCCAGCGGCTCGCGGCATTGAAGAGTTCGGCCGCCCGATACGCCCGGCGCGCCCTATATTTCCTCAGCTTCGCTTGGATCACCTGCGCAATGCCGTGGATGCGCTGAATGTCGATCCAGCCCAAACCTTACGGATAGAGATTGTACTTGGACCAGTCGCTTTCGGGAATCTGGTCGCCGATCCGGTAGCGGAACTGCAAGACTTCCATGTGGTCAGGCGCGGTCCGGCATTTGAATTTCAGCCGATACCATTTTCCCTTGCTGCGAAAGGCAGCGCCAGGGCTGCGGATGCCGTCGTCGCTCATCTCCGGCGTGGCAAAGGCATAGGCGACAACGCGGTCGGCATTGTATTTGCGGTCATCATGGGAAATGCGGTCGAGCACCTCAGCGTCGCAACGCTGCTCAAGCCGGGTCTGGGGGTCGAGTTTCAACAGGCCCGACCGCAGCCGGGCATCCATGGCGTGAGCCGGAAGGCCAATAACCGCAAGGGCGAGGGTCGCGAGACAAAGATTCCTCATGGCGCGAAACCACCATAGCATGTCGCGAAAATCAACCCCGCACCAAAGCTATCCAGGCGCCCGACACGCAAACTTTACCGCTACAGGCCGAGCAGCTAGTGCCGGCACAATTGTGTGAACGGAATGGGCTGGCGCGGAATGTGCAATGAATACAATTCGATATGTGCCAGCTTGGCGGAGGGAGTGGGATTCGAACCCACGGTGAGCTTGCACCCACGCCGGTTTTCAAGACCGGTGCCTTAAACCGCTCGGCCATCCCTCCGTCGTGATTTTTCAATCACTTAAGATATGCGCTTAATGCCAAATCATACTGTGTGGCCTTGAAAGCGATACAGCGCATTCTCACGCTTCTACAGGAAAATCCTGTAGGGCGCGCTCCAGCGCTGTGTCAACCGCCGCCTCGATGTTCTTGGCGCTTTGAACGCAGCCGCCGAGCCGCTGCACTGGGTTCCGTTTCAGTCGCTCTGCGTATCGGAGCCTTTTGCCGTGCCAAACAGCTTGCTAAGGAACGCGTAAAACCACGCAGCCTGGACCCGATCGCTATCGTAAATCAGCCGGTCCTGTTCCTCGCGCGTCTGCGCGCCGGGCTTGCCGAACAGGCCCGACAGCGACATCTGCCACCGGCGGAAACCCTCGATCGTCACTTCCGGATGAAACTGGAAAGCGTAGGTGCGCTGGCCGTAGCGGAACGCCTGGTTCGGATAGTCTTCGCTCGACGCAAGGTGAACCGCACCGGCTGGAATGTCGAAGGTGTGGAAATGCGCCTGCGTCACCCGCATCGGCCCTGGAAAGGTCGTGCGGCCTTTTTCGGTCGGCAGTAGTGGATAATATCCGAATTCGTGGGCGTTCGAAGGCGGCGGACCCACTCTGCCTCCAAGCGTGTGGGCGATCTGCTGCGCGCCCTGGCAGATGCCAAGCAGCGGTATTCCTTGATCGATGCAGGCTTCGATCCAGCGCGCTTCCTGCTTCAGGAATGGATATTTTTGCGTTTCATACGCTTCGAACCTCCCACCGAAGATAACGGCGCCGGCTACGTCGTCTTCAGGAAGACCAAGCGCGTCGCCATCAAATGGGTGGCGGTATTCAAGCTCATAGCCATGCTCGGCGCCGAATACCGATACCCTGTCGTCGCACGGGCCTTTGCCGTGGCGAATGAGAACCAGTTTCCGTTTTGCAGATTTGGTCATTTCAGAAATCCGGCTCCTGCCAAGGTAAGCTGGCATGCCCGAACGCTCGAATTGAATCAATCGAATGTTGTTGCGAGGCATCTTCCGGCAAATAGGGCAGGGGTCGGCAAGCACCGAAGCACGCCGGCGCCTGCGCATCGGCAGCCTCAATATGGCCAGGTTCCAGACACAATCGGTTAATAGGCTCATAAGAAGTTTCTGGGTAAAAGGAACAGGGCGGCAGCGGCGCAAGCATCTTCGATATGGCAAGCTTGCGAGCGATGTTACGGTTTCCATAGCATTGGACGGCAGGGGACAACAGCGACATGCAGACTTCGGCGCGCCTGCGTCTTCGCCGCGCTTCGGCCTTCGTTTTGCTGGCCGCTTCCGCAGGCCTTTTGGCCGCATGCGCCACGCCGCAGCCGAAGGTGGCCGCCGGCAGGAACCACTCCAAGGAATATTTCGCGGAATCCAAATATGGCGTGAAGGCTAGCCCGCGCGTGGCGTTCGGACGCTTCGGCATCAAGCGGGGCGGGGGCAGGGACCAGATCGGCAAGCCCTATCAGGTCGCCGGCAAGTGGTATTACCC
>DASYCS010000445.1:0-9585 GCA_036500025.1 Mesorhizobium sp.
ATCCAGCTTGGCGATACGTTCTGGCGCGTATCGGGGCCGGACCTGCCGGCGGGCGCGCGTGTGCGCGTCGTCTCGGCCACGGAGACCGATCTGGAACTGACCGTCGAGCCTGTCTAGGCCGCGCCGATGCGCAACAGGTCATGCAGGTGAACGAGGCCTATGGGCCGGCGGTTTTCTTCCACCATCACCGCGGTGATCGACGAGGCATTGAGCACTTGCAGCGCCTTTGCCACCAGCGTGTCCGGCTCGACGGTCTTGGGGCCTCTGGTCATCACCTGATCGACGGTCATCGATAGAAGATCGCTGCCGATGTGACGGCGAATGTCGCCATCGGTGATGATGCCGGCAAGCGCGCCGTCGCCGTCGACAATCGCCACGCAGCCGAAACCCTTGTTCGACAGTTCCAGGATGGCTTCGCGCATGCCCGTGCCGGACGCCACCATCGGCAGCCTGTCGCCAACATGCATGATCTCGCGGATCTGCGTCAGGTTGGCGCCAAGCTGGCCACCGGGATGGAAAGTGCGGAAATGGTCCGGCGTGAAGCCCCGCGCTTCGAGCAGCGCCACCGCCAGTGCATCGCCGATCACCAGTTGCAGCAGCGCCGATGTCGTCGGCGCCAGCCCGTGCGGACAGGCTTCGGGCGCGCGCGGCAGCGCCAGGAGAACGTCGGCCTGGCGTGCCAGCGCCGATTTTTGTCCCGCCGTCACCGCAATCAGCGGAATGGAAAAGCGCCGCGAATAGGCGATGATGCCCTTCAGCTCCGCTGTCTCGCCGGACCATGACATGGCGATGATGGCGTCGTCATGCGCGATCATGCCGAGATCGCCGTGATTGGCTTCCGAGGGGTGGACGAAGAACGCACGCGTGCCGGTCGAGGCGAGCGTCGCCGCAAGCTTGGAGCCGATATGGCCGCTTTTGCCGACGCCGGTCACGATGACGCGGCCCTCGATTCCGGCCAGTATTTCCACGGCTTCGGCCAATGGCTCGGCCAGACCGTTTTCCAGAGCGGCCGCCAGCGCGTCGACGCCCGCCCGCTCCGTCTTAACAGTCCTCAGCGCCGATGCGATCGATGCCTGGCGGTCCGGCTGCTTCATTCGAGATACCCCAGAAAGTTCGATAGTCATGCGATTACCGCCTGGCCGTGCCGCTGTCCAACGGAATTGGCTTTTGGCCGGTGGCGCTGGCGCCTTCTCAACCCTCCGTTAACCATCCCCATTTACGGTTCGGTAAGTTTGGCGCGCCTGCGCCGCCGAGGTCAAAATGCTGCGTCTCCAACCCAGAAAGGCAAGCCATGGCACGGGCGAATCCGTTCGCGCGCTGCTATTGGCGACGAGCGTTCTGGCCCTGACTCTGGCGTTGACCCTGCCCGTTGCCGTCAAGGCGCAGGAAATGGGCTTGCGTGGCGAGGTTTCCGAATCGACCATCCAGCGGGATCAACTGAACGGGGCAGGCAAGGCCAACGCCACCCGAGCCGGGCCGAAATCGACGGTGCCTTCCGCCGGCGGCCAGAATGGAACGCCCGTTCCCGCCTATGACCCCGCAAGTGTCGGCGCGATACCCGACCCCACAGGCGATGCCGAGGACGATGCCGGACAAGACGCAGGCACGATTGACGGCATGACCGCATCCAGGCCGGACAACAGCGCATTCTCGGACGATCCGGTTCCTGCCGCGCCAGCGCCGCAATGGAAACCGACCGACGACGACGCGCAAGAAGAAGCTACGCCGCTCAAGCCGGGTGAAAAACCGGCCCAAAGCCGGACGGCGAAGGCGAAGGCCAAAGCCAAGGGCAAGGCCAGCCCCGCCGAAGGGGATACCGGCTTGGCCAATCCCGATCAGGCCGACCAGGACGACCCGGAGCAGCAGGCGGCGAACCTGCGCGCGGGCACACTGGATTCTGCCGAGAAGAAACCACTCGACCGAGGCGCCGAACGCGCCGAGACAATCGAAGGACTGCGCAAGAAGCGCGAGGACGACCCGTTTGCCGCCGTCGGCATCAGGGCGGGTTCGTTCATATTGAGGCCGACGCTCGAAGAAGGCGTCACCGCCACCTCGAACGCCGATTCGAGCTTCAACGGCTCGTCGGCCGTGCTTTCGGAAACGACGCTGCGCCTCAACGCCATTTCGGACTGGAAGGAGAATTCGGCCAGTTCCGACGGTTATCTCACCTATCGCAAGACCTTGTCCGGCGACGACATCGAAGACGTGCGTGGCCGCGCGGAAGGCACCCTCAACATCGACATAGGCCACGACCTGCGCGCCATCGCCAAGTTTGGCTACGAGGCTGCGCCGGAATCCGCCTCTTCGCCCGTCGTCATCGAGGATACGATTTCGCAGCCGCTGCGCCAGACCATCGATGGCAGCCTCGGCATCCGCAAGGATGTCGGCAAGGCCCGCTTCGGCCTGACAGGCGCGGTAAAGCACGACATCTATGGCGATGCGGAATTGTCGTCCGGCGGCACCCTTTCGCAGAAGGACCGCGATTCCACGCTCTACACCGCGACGCTGCGCGGCGGTTACGAGATTTCGCCGGCTTTGACGCCCTTCGTCGAAATCGAGACCGGTCGCAGGCTTTACGACGAGAGCATCGACACCAGCGGCTACGACCGTTCCGCGAACCGGCTTGGCGCGCGCGCCGGCCTCGAACTGGACATGGGCGAGAAACTGGCCGGCGAGTTCTCGGCCGGCTGGCTGCGCGAAGCCATCGATGACGACCGCCTGGCCCCTATTTCCGGCGCAACCGTCAACGCCGATCTCAAATGGTCTCCCGAACGCGGCACCACGGTGGGCCTTTCGGGCGCCACGATCGTCGAAGGCACCACCAACCCCGGCGAAAGCGGTTCGCTGCTCTATTCAAGCCGGCTTTCGGTGGAGCGGCAAATTCGCGACAACCTCACCGGCAACGCGGCGCTTGGCGTCGATTGGCGCGACTATGTCGGCTCCAACGGACATGACCTGACGCTGAGCGCGGAAGCGAGCCTGACTTACTGGCTGAACCGCTATGTCGGCCTGACCACGCGCGCGCGAACGGAGAAGCTGACCAGCAACCTGCCCGGCCGCGAGGAAACCACCAACAGCATCTTTGTCGGCCTCAAGCTTCAGCGCTAGCCGCCGGCTGCGGCCTGGAACCCGGCCCTCGCGGCGCTTTCGCTAGACCGCGACCGCCTTGCGCTGTTCCGGGTTCATCTCGTCCAGCAGCGTGCGAATAACGCCGCCCATATTGGCGTTCATGTCGCTTCGCGCCAGGGCGAAAGCGACATTGGCCTCCACGAACCCCTCCGGCGAACCGCAATCGAAGGTGCGGCCCCGGTAATGGTAGCCGTGAAACGGGTGCTGCGCCTGCAACTTCAGCATGCCGTCGGTTAGCTGGATCTCGTTGCCCGCGCCACGCTCCTGCCTGGCGAGGATATCGAATATCTGCGGTTGCAGGATGTAGCGGCCATTGATGTAGAGATTGGACGGCGCGGTTCCGGGCTTCGGCTTTTCCACCATGCCATTGATGCGGAAGCCGGTATGAACGTCCTCGCCCTTGCCGACGATGCCGTATTTATGCGCCTCGGAAGGATCGCATTCCTCCACCGCGATGATGCTGCCGCCGGCATGGTCGTAAAGATCGACCATATCCTTCAGGCAGCCATGGTCGGGCAGCGTGATCATGTCTGGCAAAAGCAGCGCGAACGGCTCGTCGCCCACCAGTTCGCGCGCGCACCACACGGCGTGGCCGAGGCCCAGCGGCTCCTGCTGCCGGGTAAAGCTGGTCTGGCCGGCCTTCGGCTGCAATCGCTCAAGCTTCGCCATCTGGTCGTGCTTGCCGCGCTGCGCCAGCGTATGGTTCAGTTCGAACTGGATGTCGAAATGATCCTCGATGACCGCCTTGTTGCGGCCCGTAACGAAGATGAAATGCTCGATTCCCGCCTCGCGGGCTTCATCAACGACGTACTGGATGACCGGCCGGTCGACGACCGTCAGCATTTCCTTCGGTATTGCCTTGGTAGCGGGAAGAAAACGTGTGCCGAGGCCGGCAACAGGAAATACGGCCTTGCGAACTTTTTTCATACTATCGATCATCCCCGCTATAGGGCCTTTCGGCAATTGTACTGACGGATGCTATCACAGCCGGATTGAAGATTCCTCAATGCCGCCCGCGGCATCCGATCACAATAAGTATCTTTAGGCCTTTTCGTTCCCCGGTGACCCTATGGTAAACTAATTGATAACTTGCTTGCGCCATGACTGATCTTTTCTGGATGAAGAAGGAGGAAAAGGTGCCCGTCCGCAACGCAGCCAGACGCTTCGCACGCACGATGTCGATCATCGGCCTCTCGCTTGCCGTGGTCATGCCTTCCACCTCGGCCTTTGCCGATGCCGGTTTTCGCCAGTGGGTAGCCGGCTTCCGTGCCACCGCCGTACAGCATGGCGTTTCGGGTTCGATCTACGATCGCGCCTTTCGCGGCATCAACGATCCCGATCCCGTCGTTCTGGAAAAGGCGCGCTACCAGCCCGAATTCACCGCGCCTGCCTGGGACTATTTCGACAATCGCGTGCACGACCAGTCGATTGCCGTCGGCCAGGAAATGGCGCGCAAATGGAAGCCGTGGCTCGACCGCATCGAACGGCGCTATGGCGTGGACCGCCACATCCTTCTCGCCATCTGGTCGATGGAATCGAATTACGGCGAAATCCTCAAGCGCCCGGACGTCATGCGCAGCGTCGTGCGTTCGCTGGCCACGCTCGGCTATGCCGACAAGCGGCGCTCCAAATTCGCCCGCACCCAGCTGATCGCAGCGCTCAAGATCCTCCAGACCGGCGACATTGACGAAAGTCATCTCAGCGGCTCCTGGGCCGGCGCCATGGGCCATACCCAGTTCATCCCGACCAGCTACCAGTCCTACGCCGTCGATATGGACGGCAACGGCAAGCGCGACATCTGGAATTCGGTTCCCGATGCGCTGGCGACCGCCGCCAACCTTCTCCACAAGAATGGCTGGCAGCCCGGCAAGACCTGGGGCTACGAGGTCGTGCTGCCCGCCGGCCGCAAATTCCCGCCCGGCTCCATGTCGCTGTCGAAATGGGCGGCGCTCGGCGTCACGCGGGCCAATGGCAAGCCCTTCAGGAACAGCTCCGACAGCGCCACGCTGAAGGTGCCGGGCGGCCGCGAAGGACCGGCCTTCCTGATGATAAAGAATTTCTCGGTCATCAAGCGCTATAACAACGCCGATAAATACGCCATCGCCGTCGGCCTCCTTGCCGACGAGATCGCGGGCTATGGCGGGCTGGTGCAGGACTGGAACAGGCCTTTCACCAAGCTGAGCTTCGAGGAACGGCAGGAACTTCAGCAGCGACTGTCCGAACATGGCTATTACGAAGGCAAGTTCGACGGCAAGATCGGCGAAAGCTCGAAAGCCGCCATCCTGGCGTATCAGGCCAAGGCGGGCCTGACGCCGGATGGCCACCCCAGCATGGAAGTGCTCAAATGGTTGCGCAGGAAGTAGTCACCGGAGACAGATAGGCATGGCTTTCCGCCGCCTGGCGACCCTCATCTTGGCGTTGATCGTCATCGGGGCCGGGATGGCGGTCATGCGAACCGGCGCGGCCATGGCGCAGGATCAGGGCTGGTCGTTGCGCGACCTTCTGTTTCCGCGCCGGCAGGAACGCGCGCAATCCCTGGAGCGGTTTCCGCCGCCGCCCAAGGCGAAGAAGCAGCGCGCGAAGCGCCCACCGGTTGTCGTCGCACCCCGGACGGTGGAAAAGGCGCCCGACGCGCGCGTCATCCTGGTGATCGGCGACTTCATGGCGTCCGGGCTGGCCGACGGGCTTGAGGCCGCCTTCGAAGACAATCGCGCCATTCGCATTGTCGATCGCAGCAATGGCTCCTCCGGCTTCGTGCGCAACGACCACTACGACTGGACGAAAGAGGTCGGCCCGATCGTCGAGGCCGAAAAGCCCGCCGCCGTCATCGCCATGATCGGCTCCAACGACCGCCAGCAGATGCAGGTGGGTGAAACGCGCGAGACGATGGGCTCGGCGGCCTGGACGACGGAATACAAGGCCCGCACCCAAGCGCTGGGCAAGGCGCTTGCCGCCGCCAAGGCCCGCTTCCTCTGGGTAGGCATGCCGGCATTCAAATCCGCCAAGGCCACGTCCGACATGCTGGCCTTCAACGATATCTACCGGGCGGCCGCGCAAGACAATGGCGGTGAATTCATCGATGTATGGGATGGTTTCGTCGACGAGACCGGGGCATTCGTCACCAATGGACCGGACATAAACGGCCAGCCGGTGCGCCTGCGCGGCGACGACGGCATCAATGTCAGCAAGGCTGGCAGGCGCAAGCTTGCCTTCTACACCGAAAAGCCGCTGATGAAGATCCTGGGCCTTGCCTCGCCGGCTGAACCGGGTGCGGCCTCGGCCCAGCCGGCCGGTGAACCGGTCAAGCCGCCGGAAGCAGCCACAGCCCCGCCCGCCGCCATCGACCGTACCGTGCCGATGCTGCTGAGCGACCCGGCGCTGGACGGCGGCACCGAACTTCTCGGCGGATCGGCGGAGAGCCGGGCCGGCCAACCGTCACGCGAAGCAGCCAAAACCGCCGCCGTTCCCGCAGGCCGCGCCGACAACTTTGCATGGCCCGCCGGCAAGGCTGTTCCCAACGACAAGACGACAGCCGTCAACCCTTAGCGCGTCGATCCAGGCAGGCCATATGGCCTTGCCTGTCAGGTCGCCTCGTCAGCTCGGCAGGACGCTCGATCCCATCAAGGCTTCGTCGATGGCACGGGCGGCTTGCCGGCCCTCACGGATGGCCCACACCACCAGAGACTGGCCACGGCGCACGTCGCCCGCCGCATAAAGCCGGTCCACGCTGGTACGATAATCACGGTCATTCGCCACGACATTGTTCGAGCGGCGGTTATCGGTTGCCGTCTTCATCTGGCCGCTCAGTTCCGAAACCACCCCCTCGCTCATCGGCCCGGCAAAGCCAATGGCGATGAAGGCCAGATCGGCGCGGATGACGAATTCGGAACCGGCAATCGGCTTGCGCCTGTCATCGACCTCGCAGCAGCGAACGCCGGTCAACTGCCCTTCCTCGCCGATGAATTCCAGTGTCGCCACCTGGAATTCGCGCTCGGCGCCTTCCGCCTGGCTGGAAGAGGTGCGCATCTTGGTCGCCCAATAGGGCCAGACCGCAAGCTTGTCTTCCTTTTCCGGCGGTTGCGGCCGGATGTCGAGCTGCGTCACACGCACCGCGCCCTGGCGAAAAGCGGTGCCGACGCAATCGGACGCCGTATCGCCGCCGCCGACGACGACGACATGCAGGCCGCTGGCGTGAACCGGTGGCGATGACCAGGCGACGGACTGGATGTCCTCGCCGCCGACGCGCCGGTTCTGCTGCACCAGATAGGGCATCGCATCGTGGACGCCCTCAAGATCGTCGCCCGGAATGCCGGCTGCGCGCGGCGTTTCGGAACCGCCGCAGTAAAGCACCGCTTCGTATTCGGCCAGCAGTTCGGCAACGGGCTTGTCGACGCCGACATTGACGCCGCAGAAGAAGGTTACGCCCTCGCCGCGCATCTGTTCGATGCGGCGGTCGATGAAGTGCTTCTCGATCTTGAAGTCGGGAATGCCATAGCGCATCAGCCCGCCGGGCCGGCTTTCGCGCTCATAGACATGCACCTCGTGGCCTGCGCGGCCAAGCTGCTGCGCTGCCGCCATGCCGGCCGGGCCGGAGCCGACGATGGCGACACGCTTGCCGCTTTTCTGCTCTGGCGGATAGGGCCGGATATGGCCCGTCTCATAGGCCTTGTCGGCCAGTGCCTGTTCGATAGTCTTGATGGCGACCGGAATGTCCTCAAGGTTGAGCGTGCAGGCTTCCTCGCAGGGCGCCGGGCAGACGCGTCCCGTAAACTCGGGAAAATTATTCGTCGAATGCAGGTTGCGGATCGCGTTGTCCCAATCGCCACTGTAGACGAGATCGTTCCAGTCGGGGATCTGGTTATGCACCGGGCAGCCGGTCGGCCCATGGCAATAGGGCACGCCGCAATCCATGCAGCGCGCCGCCTGTTTCTCAACCTCCTTGTCCGACATCGGTAGCGTGAATTCGCGGAAATGCCGGATGCGGTCGGAAGCCGGCTGGTACTTGTGCACCTGCCGGTCGATTTCAAGGAAACCCGTTACCTTGCCCATGTCAGACTTTCATTTGTAACTCGGCGCGCTTTCGCGGCCTGTTTGCAATCCCGATGGAATGCCGGCCCGTTGGCCGGCATCATGAAGCTTTTGCTATTCCGCCGCCACGCCCATGCGCGAGCGTTCCATTTCGATCAGCGCGCGGCGATATTCGACAGGCATGATCTTGCGGAATTTCGGCCGGAAATTCACCCAGTCGTCGAGGATTTCCTTGCCCCGCGCCGAGCCAGTATAATGCACATGGTTGGAGATAAGCTGGTAAAGCCGCTCCTCGTCATGGCTGGTCATGTCGCCGGTAACGTCGACGCGGCCCTTGTGATCGAGGTCGCCGCCATGATGCAGCAGCTTCTCCATCAAATCGTCTTCCTCCGGCACCGGCTCCAGCTCGACCATCGCCATGTTGCAGCGCGCGGCGAAATCGCCCGCCTCGTCCAGCACATAGGCGACGCCGCCCGACATGCCGGCGGCGAAGTTGCGTCCGGTCTGGCCGATGACGACGACGATGCCGCCGGTCATATATTCGCAGCCATGGTCACCGACGCCCTCGACGACGGTAACGACGCCCGAATTGCGCACCGCGAAACGCTCGCCGGCGACGCCGCAGAAATAGGCCTCGCCCTCGGTCGCGCCGTAAAGCACGGTGTTGCCGACGATGATGGATTCCGCCGCCACGATCTTGCTGTCTTGCGGCGGGCGGATGACGAGGCGGCCGCCGGAAAGGCCCTTGCCGACATAGTCGTTGGCCGCCCCTTCCAGGTGGAACGAAACGCCGCGCGTCAGGAACGCCCCGAAAGACTGCCCGGCCGTCCCGGTCAGCTTCACGTTGATCGTATCGTCGCGCAGGCCCTTGTGCCTGAAGCGCTTGGCAACCTCGCCCGAAAGCATCGCGCCGACCGAACGGTCGACGTTGCGCACCGGCACTTCGATATGCACCGGCTGCTTTGCGTCGAGCGCGGGTGCGGCCAGTTCGATCAGCTTGCGGTCGAGAACATCGGCGATCGGGTGCTTCTGCCGTTCGGTCCAATGCGTCTGCTCGGACGGCACGTCGAGCTTGAAGAACATCCTGGAAAAATCGAGGCCCCGCGCCTTCCAATGCTCGATAAGGCCCTGCTTCTCCAGAAGGTCGGTATCGCCGATGATCTGGTCGAGATGGGTGAAGCCCATTTCAGCCAGCAGCGCGCGCACTTCCTCCGCCACGTAGAAGAAGAAGTTGATGACATGCTCGGGCGTGCCCTTGAAGCGCTTGCGCAGCACCGGGTCCTGCGTGGCGACGCCCACCGGGCAGGTGTTCAGGTGGCACTTGCGCATCATGATACAGCCGGCCGCGATCAGCGGCGCGGTGGCAAAGCCGAACTCGTCGGCGCCCAGCAGCGCGCCGATCACCACGTCGCGGCCCGTGCGCAGGCC
>DASYCS010000446.1:0-2578 GCA_036500025.1 Mesorhizobium sp.
GAAGATCGCGGCCCGATGGTCATCGATCCGGGCGTCAAGGTCTATCAGGGCATGATCATCGGCATCCACAGCCGCGACAACGACCTTGAGGTCAACGTGCTGAAGGGCAAGAAGCTCACCAACATCCGTGCCGCCGGCAAGGATGAAGCGGTGAAGCTGACCCCGCCGATCCGCATGACGCTGGAACGCGCGCTGGCCTGGATCCAGGACGACGAACTTGTCGAGGTGACGCCGAAGACCATCCGGCTGCGCAAGCTCTATCTCGACCCCAACGAGCGCAAGCGCTTCGAGAAGTCGGCCAAGGTAGCCGGCGCGGCCTGATCTGCGCGCCGCGAAAAAGCGGCGCTTTCGACCGGCAAGCAGGGCGTCATCGGTCTGGACCGTGGGATTGGCTCGACCTGCGCCCTAGGCACGTCGCGTGATTCGATCTAACCGCCGCTATAGTGGCAGCCGGATGGAAACCGTGACGAACCTGAAACCAGTTACATCGCCCCTGCTGGCCATCCTGGCCTGCACGCTGGGGATTTTCCTTCTGTCCGCGATGGATGCGGGCGTGAAGGGCCTCGTGGTGGTGATCGGCGCCTATAACGCCCTTTTGTGGCGCTCCGTCCTCGCCACCGCTACGGCCGGCGCGGTGTGGGCCGCCGCATCCGCTTCCCGCCCCAGCGCCGAGGCGCTAAGCCTTCATGTCCAGCGCGGCGTGGTCATCACTTTCGTTGCGCTAAGCTTCTTCTTCGGCCTCGGCCGCCTGCCCTTGGCGGAAGCGATTGCGCTTTCCTTCATCGCGCCGCTGGCGGCCCTGTTCCTGGCCGCCTTCCTGCTTGGCGAGCAGATCGGCCGCTCCGCCGTGTGGGCTTCGCTGATCGGCATGGTCGGGGTCATCGTCATCATGGCCGGCAAGTTCAGCGGCGGCGGCCATGCTCCCGGCGCCCTGCTCGGCATGGCCAGTATCATCGTCTCGGCCGTCTTCTACGCCTATAATCTCATTTTGGCGCGCCGGCAGGCGCTGGTCGCCAAGCCGCTTGAAATCGTGTTTTTCCAGAACCTCATCGTCGGCGTCACGCTCTGCCTGGCCTTTCCGTGGCTGGGCATGACGCCGCCGCCCGACCAGTGGCCGTCACTCGCCCTGGTGACGGCGCTGGCGCTGTTCGGCCACGCCCTGATGAGCTGGTCCTATGCGCGGGCGCAGGCGCAATACCTGATCCCGACGGAGTATTCCGCTTTCGTCTGGGCGGTCATGCTGGGGTGGTTTTTCTTCCACGAAGCGGTCGGCTGGTCCACCTTGGCGGGCGCTGCCCTGATCATCGTCGGCTGCCTGCTTGCCTCCTGGACGAAACCCCGGCTGGCCGAACCGATCGAGATCGCCGCGATCTAACCGGAAGCCGCCACCCAAAAGAAAACAGGGGCCCGAAATCCGATCCTTATTTATCTCGGCCAGCTGTCAAACCATTGTCGCCAAACTCGGTTCATCTGGTTACGATACGACAAAGCATCGGTCGCGGGAGAATTCAGCGTCATGGCTAGCGTGAAGGCAGCGAGCAAACCGAAAAAAGCCGGCGGGCCGAAGAAAGACCTTTCCAGCATCGAAAAACCCGCCACCTTCACGGAATATCTTCTCGCCCGCGCGCCGGCCGAAGACGTCGCCGCCTACGCCGCGCCCGACCTGGAGCGCGCCGCCGAGCTGGCCGGCAAAGCGGTTGCCCGGCATAAAAAGGGCGCAAGCGTGGTCGCCATCGACGCCGATTCGGGCGTCATGCGCGACGGCCGCCCGGTAACGGTCGTCACCGTCGTCAACGACAACATGCCGTTCCTGTTCGATTCGATCCTCGGCGAAATCACCGAGGATTTTTCCGAACCCTATCTGGTCACCCATCCGGTCATCGCGGTCCGCCACGGCAAGGGCGGCGTCGCGGAGATTCTCGGCGATGGCGGCTTTGCCAGGAACGACGTCTCGCTTGACCGCCTGAGCGTCGTTCATGTCCATATCGGGCGCTTGAGCGAGGAACAGGCAGGCGCGCTGGCGGCTCGTCTGGAAAAGGTGGTGGCGCAGGTGCGCGCCGCCGTCAACGACTGGAAGCCGATGCTTGCGCGGCTCGACCAGGCCGTATCCGAGTTCCGCTATTCGAAGGTGCCGCTCGACAAGGGCCACGTCACGGAAGCGATCGCTTTCCTCGAATGGCTGCGCGACGACAACTTCACCTTCCTTGGCATGCGCGAATACAAATATAGCGGCGGCGAAAAGACCGGCACGCTGGAGCGCGAAGACGGGCCGGGCCTCGGCATTCTCACCGATCCCGAGGTGCTGGTGCTGCGGCGCGGCACCGAAGCGGTGACGACGACGCCCGAGATACGCGCCTTTCTGCACGGCCCCGAGCCGCTGATTGTCACCAAGGCCAACGCCAAATCGGTGGTCCATCGCCGCATCTATCTCGATTATATTGGCATCAAGACGTATACGGCCAAGGGCGTCCTGTCGGGCGAACTGCGCATCGTCGGCCTGTTCACCTCCACCGCCTACACGCGCTCGGTGATGAAAATCCCCTATCTGCGCTCCAAGGCGCAGAGCGTCATCGCCAAG
>DASYCS010000447.1:0-4350 GCA_036500025.1 Mesorhizobium sp.
ACTGCTGATTGCCGAAGCCCGCAAGGATGGCGGCGGCCCGGTCGGCTCGCGGGCGCTGATGTCGCTGCGCGTCGAGAAGGGCTATGGCAGCTGGAGCCGCGAATACTCGCCGGAATATTGGCCGCAGGAGGTCCACATGGATCGTCTGGTCAAGATGGATAAAGGCGATTTCCTTAACCGCGATGCCTACGAGGCGATTGCCGGCAATGCGCCGCGCGACACGATGGTGATGATCGAGATCGAGGCGGACGGCGCCGATGCCACCGGCGGCGAGCCGGTCTTCCTGCCGGACGGCACGCCTGCCGGGCACGTTACTTCCGGCACCTATGGCTACTCGGTCGGCAAGTCGCTGGCGCTGGGCTACCTCAAGACGCCGTTGGCCACGCCCGGCGCCGAAGTGTCGGTCGCCATACTGGGCCGGCCGACCAAGGCGAGGGTTTTGGAGCAGGCTCCGTTCGATCCGGAAGGAAAGCGCCTGCGCGCCTGATGGAACGGGCGTTCCTGGTCGAGAACGCCCGTTCAGCCTATCCGTCAATCAACCGGCGCGGGCCAGATGGCCCAACACATGGCTCACCAGCCTGCCGACGATTGCCGCCGACATGTCGTTGATATCGGCGGCCGGCTGGAATTCGACAATGGAAAAGCCGGCTAACTTTCTGCCGCGCATGGCGGCCGCGATCAGCTCGGTCATCTCATGGAAGGCAAAGCCGCCGGGCGACATGGCGTTGACGCCCGGGCAGATGCCGGGGTCCATCGCATCGCAGTCGATGTGGATGAGCAGCGATCCGCCGCGCGGGATAGCCTCGGCAACGGCGTCCATGCCAAGGCGTCGCGCTTCGCTGACGGTGACCAGCCGCGATCCCCACGCCCTGGCGGTTTCGACCTCTCCCCGCCGCGCGCTGCCCACCGCGCGGATGCCGGCCTGCGTCATGGAAGCTGCGCATGAAAGCTCCGATGCGCGCCGCATGGTGCTGGAATAGCCGAGCTTCTCGCCGTCAATGTCGTCGCGCCAGTCTATATGCGCGTCGATCTGGAGAATATGAAGCGGTTCGCCGCCGTCGAGGCCCCTCATGAAGGGTATGGCCACGGAATCGTCACCGCCGATCAAAAGCGGCACCGCGCCGGCAGTACGCACCGCGCGCGTCACGGCTTCGATGTTGCGCCGGTTGGCGGCCGCGTCATCCGGCATGGTGACGACATCGCCGAGATCGAAAGCATCGAGCGCGCCGTCGTTCAACAGCGGCCCGTCGAAGTCGAAATCCCAATGGTCGATATGCACCGATGCCGTCGTGATGGCGCGGCGAACGGCATCCGGCCCCTGTTCCCTGCCGTTTTGAAGCCCGCAGGCACCATAAGGCGTTCCATGAACCGCACCGAAAATCGCCGCCGATCCAGCCCGGGCCTCGGTCGCTGCCGGTATTCCGAGAAAGGTTCGGGCGCGGGGCGTCAGCAATTTCGCCAGCGTGGGATTTGCGCGATCTGTCGAGACTGTATTCATGCAACCACCTAAGGAACGCGGCGTCGCCCTGTCAATTCGGCCGGCGCTGCCGTAAACAGATCGACTTGGGTCAGGCCGCGCTTGCCCCTCGCTTCTTGGCCTCGTTTCTGGCACCTTCCGGTGGATTGAGGGGCCGGGCCTGATAAATCATCGACTTGGCGGATGGCAAATGCCCGGCTGGGCAGTTTGCCGGCGCCGTTCGACGGCGCGGTGAAATGCGGAACGAAATTTCCGCAAAACATGGTGGATCATGATTGACGAAAAGGTCGCGCGCGACTTTCTAGACAAAAACCCGGACATCGAGGTGCTGGAAGCCTTCGTCATCGACGTGAACGGCGTGCCACGCGGCAAATGGATACCGCGCGAACGCTCGGTGGACGTATTGGTCAACGGCATGGCGATGCCGCGCTCCGTCTATGCGCTCGACGTGTGGGGGCGGGACGTCAACGCCGCCGGCCTCGCCGAAGGCACCGGCGATCCCGATGGGCTTTGCGTGCCGGTTCCCGAAACGCTGTCGCGGATAAGCTGGTTGAAGCGTCCGACCGCGCAGGTGATGCTGAGCATGAAAGGACCGGGCGGGGGGCATTTCTTCGCCGATCCGCGCCAGGTGCTGGCCAATGTGCTCGACCGTTTCCACCAGATGAAGCTGACGCCGGTCGTCGCCACCGAGCTTGAATTCTACCTGATCGATCCGGTGCGTTCCGCGCTCGATCCGGTGCGCCCGCCCAATACGCGCGAAGGCCGCTGGCACACCGGGCAGACGCAGGTGCTGTCGATTGCCGAATTGCAGGATTTCGAGGACGTTTTCTACGAGATCGACGCCACCTGCCGGGAGCAGGGCGTGCCCGCCGACACCACGCTGCGCGAAAACGGGCCGGGCCAGTATGAGATCAACCTCAACCACGTTCCCGATGCGCTGCGCGCCGCCGACCATGCCGTGCTGTTGAAGCGCATCGTCAAGGGCGTCGCGCGCAAGCATGAACTCGACGCGACGTTCATGGCCAAACCCTACGGCATGCAGGCCGGCAACGGCATGCATGTGCATTTTTCCATGCTGGATGACAACGGCCGCAATGTCTTCGTCGGCGACAATGGCCCATCCGATTTGTTGATGCAGTCGGTCGCCGGGCTGCTGCGCTATATGGGCGAGAGCACGGCGGTTTTTGCCCCGCATGCCAACTCCTACCGGCGCCTGAAGCCCAGCGAGCACGCGCCGACCTTCGCCTCCTGGGGCTTCGACAACCGCTCGGCCGCCGTGCGCGTCATCACCGCCAGCCGGCCGGCGACCCGCATCGAGCACCGCGTCGCCGGCGCCGACAGCAATCCCTATCTGGTGCTCGCCATGATCCTTCAGGCCGCCTATATGGGCATGAAGGAAAAGCTCGATCCCGGCGGCCCGATCAGCGGTGACGAACATGCGCTGGACAACGAGCCGCTGCAAACGAGCTGGGACAGCGCGGTGCAGCGCTTCGCCACTTCCGGCTTTGCCTATGGCGCGGTCGGCCCCGAATTCCGCTCGCTCTACACGGCCTGCAAGCGTCAGGAGCTGGACGAGTTTTCCCTGCGCGTCACCGATGTCGAGTATGACGCCTATATCCGGATGGCGTAGCGCGGCCGGATTGAACATCGCCGTCCGGTGAGCGAGCGCGCCGGCGCGAGACGACTATGCGAGGAAAGATCATGGATATCCGAAATCCCGCCAGCGAATTCATTTTCGAGCCGCCCGCCCGGCCCACGCTTCCGGTGATTGGAACGCAAGCCGTGTTTCCGGTGCGCCGGGTCTATTGCGTTGGCCGCAACTATGCCGCGCACGCCGTCGAGATGGGCCACGACCCGGACAAGGACCCGCCGTTCTTCTTCCAGAAGAACCCGGATAATCTGGATACCAGCGGCCGTTTCCCTTACCCACCGGCGTCGAGCGATGTTCACCACGAGATCGAAATGCTGGTGGCGCTGAAGAGCGGTGGAGCGGACATCGCGCTCGACAAGGCGCTGGACTGCGTCTTCGGCTATGGCGTCGCGCTCGACATGACGCGGCGCGATCTTCAGGCCAGGGCGAAGGACATGGGCCGGCCATGGGAGGTCGGCAAGGCCTTCGAAGCCTCCGCGCCCTGCACGCCTCTGGTTTCCGTGTCGGATGTTGGCCATCCCGCGCAGGGCGCGATCTGGCTGGACGTCAATGGCGAGCGCAGGCAGACCGGCGACTTAAACCAGATGATCTGGAAGGTGCCGGAAATGATTTCCTATCTTTCCGGCCTGTTCACGCTGATGCCTGGCGACGTCATACTGTCGGGCACCCCCTCCGGTGTCGGTCCGGTCCAGCGCGGCGATGTCCTTACGGGACACGTCGATGGCGTCGGCGATCTGGAAGTGCACGTCTTATAGACCGCCGCGCGCCCTCACATCATCGGGGCGCGGCGCATCAGGCCGAGCAATGCGAGCGGTAGAAGCGTCGTTATCAAGATGGCGATCAAGGCCATGGCCATGCCGAGGCCGATTGAACCCTGTTCGAACTGCCGCCAGATGAAGGTCGCCACCGTCGGCATGCCGACCGGCGCGATCAGGATGGAGGCGACCAGTTCGCGCGAGGCTACCGCAAACACCAGAAGCATCGACGAGACCAGGCTTGGCATGATCAGCGGCAGCAGGATGCGGCGCAGCGTGGTCATGCCGGTCGCGCCGGCGACGCGGGCCGCCGCTTCGAGATTGTCGCCGATTTGCAGCAGCGCCGCGTGCGTATAGCGCACCGGATGCGGCAGCAGGATGCAGCAATAGGCGAGCAACAGAATCAGCGGGGTATTGTAGGGCGAGAACGGGAGGGCCGGCTGGTTCCAGGCGAGGATCAGCCCAAC
>DASYCS010000448.1:0-7975 GCA_036500025.1 Mesorhizobium sp.
CGTGCGCGGCCTCGTCGCCATCATGCTCGCCCTGTTTTCCGGGCAAAAGGCGAGCACGATTCTAGAGACAGACGCTGATGCGGTGCTGAAGACGCTTGGCCTAGACGAACATCTTTCTCCGCAGCGCGCCAACGGCCTGCGTTCGATGGTAAAGCGCATCAAGCGGGATGCGGAAGCCTCGCTGAAGCAGGTTGCCTGATCGGTCTGGCGCGCGGGCGTTCACGAAATCGTCGGCCGATAGTCCTGCGCGCCCCAATGCAATGGATGGCGCTGGCCGCGGTTTTGCGTCCTGTCGGCGGGCGAATAGTGCCGCGCCAGCACGCCTAGCGCCGTTTTCAAGACGATCTTGGCTGAACGCACCGGCCAGCCGCGCTCCGCTTCGACCAGTTCGAGGCCTTTGAGGAAGCAGCAGACGTCTACCAGCACGCCGGAAAGCTCGGGGCCGACAGCCGATAGCGCATTATCCACCCGCTGGCGCGCAGCCAGCGCGGTATCGGTCAGGTCGGCCACTCCGCCACCGGCGGCGCGCCTGCCCGAGGAGACGCCAGCCGTCCAGTTCGCGCCAAGCCTCGGCATGATCTGGCCTCTCGTATAATCGGCACGAAGTCGCTCTCCCGCCTGGAACTCGCCAGAGTTGAGGAACGGTTTGCCATCCCTCGTCTTGCGGCGAACCAGTTGGGCAAGCGGTGATTCCGCCATGTTGGCCAGCACGGTGGCTGGACCTTCCGGCATCGCCACGGTGACAAGCTCGATGTCGCGGTGCTGCTCCTGGCGCACGCCCGAGGGCGAGGCCAGACGCGCGGCCAAGGCCGCCCCCTCGCCCGACAGCGCGACACTGTGCGAAGCCCGAACCAGGATGCCGCCCGAGGCGAGCGACGACAGCACGGCGGCATCCACCGCAATGGTTCCGCGTCCCGTCGCCTCCAGCAATATACTGCCGTCGCGCGAGGCCGGGCGCACGGAGGCGGGGCCGCTGGACAAAAAGTGAAGGATGCGACGGCGCGATGCCGGGATGTCCATGCGCTGCTCCATTTCAAAGGCCAAGCCGGTTGCGAAACGCGGCGAAGGCTACCCGCTCGATCATCGACACGACCTGATCGAACTCCGGATCGTCGCGCAGGTCCTCGATCACCTGGCAAGCGTGAACCACCGTCGTGCGGTCCCTGCCGAAACCCACCCCGACATCGCCCATCGTCAGCCGCAGCACCACATGCGCAACATACATGCAGATCTGGCGAACGCGGGTGACCGGCACCGGCGTTCTTCCGGGCTTGCGCAATTCCTTGCTCGGCACGGAGAAAAGCGCTGCCGCTATATCGATCAGGCATTCGCACATTTCGATCGCGACCTCGTCGCGACGCTTGGCCGTCGGACAAAAAGCGGGCGTTGCCGCTTCGTCCGGCGACGAGGTCTGCGCCGGCTGTTTCGGCACGGCTGATTGAATTTGCTGCACGTGTGGCCCTCCGCATATAGGAATATGTTCCTTATACCGCAGACCCCTGACATGTGAACAAACAAAGAACCATTGCGCAACAGCTTATTTTACAAGCCCTTGATAAACATGTGTTTTCAATTTTTTCTAGGTAAATCCGCATCCGGATTTCTCCCCACCGCCCGGCGAGCCTCGATAGTGGAAACACAAATTCCAACCGAGAGAAGCCCATGCTGCGTTTTCAGGAAGAAGCCCAACTCTTCGGCGCCACGAAATTGGCGGCGACCGCACGCGCGCAACAGATTGCCGCAATGCAGTTGGTGTGCGGCATCGACCTTTCAGCGGCGCTCCGGGCTGGCCCGGACGCGCAGGGCCAGATCATCTGCCGGGTCGAGCGGGTGATCGAGCGCGAAAGGCTGAAGGGAATGCGGCGGCACTGGAGCTACGATCTCAATCGCCACATCGCCCTCAAGCAGGTGCTGGACCAGTTGCGCAAATTGCAACCGGAAGGCGATGCGAGCCCGGCCAAAAAGAAACTGCGCCGAACGGTTTCCACCAATGGAAACGGCGCCCGCAGGCGCCGTCAAAATCGCAAAATCCTCGGGAAGGACGGTTAGCGCACCGTCTTGCGCTTGCGGCCAAGGCCCATCTTCTTGGCCAGGGCCGAGCGGGCGGAGGCGTAGTTTGGAGCAACCATCGGATAGGTCGCCTCAAGGCCCCACTTCTCGCGATACTGGTCGGGCGTCAGCGCATAATGGGTCATCAGATGGCGCTTCAACGATTTGAACTTCTTGCCGTCTTCCAGACAAATGATAAAATCGTCGTGGACCGAGCGCTTCGGACTGACCGCAGGCTTCTGCTTGTCCACCGAAGGCGGCTCGCTGGCGCTTCCAACTCGTCCCAGGGCCGCATGAACATCGGCGATCAAGTTCGGAAGTTCACCGACTGGAACCGGATTGTTGCTGACATAGGCAGATACCACGTCCGCGGTCAGCTCGATCAACATCTCACTGTTTCTGGAAGGCGAGTCGGCAGTGTCCATAGATGTCGTGTCCTAGAGAGAGTTGCGGGAGCAACGCTGCTTTGCGTGCCTAGTATTTACCGGCAAATTTGCCTCTTAACACCGCCGCGATTCGCGTTGCGTCCCGTTATTGCCGCAAGCGAACATTCAAGTCAATTCACTGATATTGGTACATTTTGTAACATTAATGATTCATTCCGAGCTGATCACAATTTAAACATACCTTATGCAACTTCTACGACAATATCCAAATCAGACGACACGTCATCGAATAGATCACGTCATATTATATCCTTTGACGACATATATCCGCCTCGTATGCACCACACCGTCTCATATGCCGCGACACTTGCGGACACCGCTGTTTGCCTGCATCCGGCCAATCATTCACCGGATATTGCGTTGCGACGGCGAGGCCACCACCTTTAATGCGGTTGCACGCCATGGGTGACATCGAGGTCGAGCGGCAATTCAGCCGTGGCTCTTGAAGTCCGCCCGCAAGACGTGCTCACTCGAACCGACAGATTCATTGCCTTGCGAGATTTCATGACCCGGCCAGCAGCCTTCCCGTCCATCCGCCCGCCCCATGCCGAAAAACACAGCGTTTCCGATACACGGCACGGGATTACCCGCACGGATGACTATGCGTGGCTTCGGGCGGAAAACTGGCAGGAAGTGTTTCGGGATCCCACGCTGCTCGACCCGGCCATCCGCCGCCATCTGGAAGCGGAGAACAGCTATCAGTCGGCGCTGATGGCGGACACGGCCGATCTTCAGCGCAAGCTGTTTGGCGAGATGAAGGGGCGCATCAAGGAGGACGATTCGTCGGTGCCGATGAATGACGGCCCCTACGCCTACGGCTCATCCTTCAAGCTTGGCGGCGAGCAGCCTCGCTATTTCCGCACGCCGCGTGATGGCGGCGCCGAGACGATCCTGCTCGACGGCGACGCCGAAGCGGCGGGCAAACCCTATTTCCAGCTTGGCGGCATCGACCATTCGGGCGATCACCAGCGCCTGCTCTGGGCCTTCGACGACAAGGGGTCCGAATTCTACACGCTGCGGATACGCGATATTGCGGGCCAGGCAGACCTTGCCGATGAAGTTGCCGATACGGGCGGCGGCGGCGTGTGGGACGCGGCTGACCGCGGCTTCTTCTACACGCGCCTCGACCCCAATCACCGGCCTTCGAAGGTGCTCTATCATGTCCTTGGCCAAGACCCGGCCAACGACCGGCTCGTCTACGAGGAAACCGACCCCGGTTTCTTCATGAGCGTCGGCGGCACGCGCAGCAATGAATGGATCATGATCGGCATCAACGATCATGAAACCTCGGAATACCGCATCTTCCGGGCGTCCGATCCCGACGCCGAACCGAAGGTCGTCGCCGCGCGCGAAACCGGGATGCAATACGACCTCGAAGAAGGCGGCGAGGTCTTTTTCATTCTAACCAATGCCGATGGCGCCAAGGATTTCAAGATCATGACGGCTCCCGTCGCCGATCCGGCGCGCGCCAACTGGAAAGAGCTTGTCGGCCATGAGCCGGGCCGGCTTATCCTTTCGGTGATGGGCTTCAAGGACCACATGGTCCGGCTGGAGCGCAAGGACGGCCTGCCGCGCATCGTCATCCGCGAACTCGCCAGCGGCGAGGAACATTCGATTTCCTTCGCGGAGGAGGCTTTCTCGCTGGGCCTGTCGGGTTCTTATGAATACGACACCGAGACGATCCGCTTTTCCTATTCGTCCATGACGACGCCGGCGCAATTGTTCGACTACAACATGCGCACGCGCCAACGCAGGCTGCTGAAGACGCAGGAAGTGCCTTCCGGCCACGATGCCGACCGCTATGTCACCCGCCGCCTGATGGCGCCGGCGCCCGATGGCGAACTGGTGCCGGTGTCGCTGCTCTACCGGAAGGATACGCCGCTCGACGGATCGGCGCCGTGCCTTCTCTATGGCTACGGCTCATACGGCATCACGATCCCGGCTTCCTTCAACACCAATAGCCTGTCGCTGGTCGATCGCGGCTTCGTCTACGCCATCGCGCACATACGCGGCGGCAAGGACAAGGGCTATGGCTGGTACGATGACGGCAAGCGCGAAAACAAGATGAACACCTTCACCGACTTCATCGCCGTGGCGCGCCACCTTGTCGGGCAGAACTACACCGCGCATGACCGCATCGTCGCCCAGGGCGGCTCGGCCGGCGGCATGCTGATGGGGGCTATCGCCAACATGGCTCCCGATGCCTTCGGGGCGATCATCGCCGAGGTGCCTTTCGTGGACGTGCTGACCACCATGCTTGACGACACCCTGCCGCTGACGCCGCCGGAATGGCCCGAATGGGGCAATCCGATCGTGTCGCAAAAGGACTACCAGACCATCGCGGCCTACTCGCCCTATGACAATGTCGCGGCGCGCGCCTATCCGCCGATCCTGGCGCAGGCCGGCCTGACCGATCCGCGAGTCACTTATTGGGAGCCGGCCAAATGGGTTGCCCGGTTGCGCGACAACAACACGACCGACAATCAGGTCCTGTTCAAGATCAACATGGATGCCGGCCATGCCGGCGCGTCCGGGCGGTTCTCGCGGCTGGAGGAGATCGCCTTCACCTACGCCTTCGCGCTCAAGGTGACGGGAAAGGCCGAGCTTTCCTGAAGGGGGTCAACTCGCCGGTTTGCGCGCGGGATAGCCGTTGGGATGCGGCGGTATCGCCTTGAGATAGGCGGCGATCGCGGCGCGATCCTGCGGCGTCAACTCGGCTATATTGGCCTGCACGTCGACCATCGCGCCGCCGACCGTATCGAAATCGGGCGTGAAACCGGTTTCGAGATAATTGGCGATATCGGCTGCCGACCACTCGCCGATGCCGCCCTCGCCCGAGGTGATGTTGGGAACGATGCCTTCGCCTTCGGCGGCAACCGCGCCGGCCAGCCATGCCCCCTTGTTCGTGCCGCCGGCGAGGTCTCGCGGCGTATGGCATTCGCCGCAGTGGCCCGGTCCCTCGACCAGATATCGGCCTGCCAGCACTTGTTGTGACGTGCCGTCGGGAAACGGCACGACCGGATCGCTGCCCAGATAAAGCCGTTTCCACAGGCCGATGCCACGGCGGATGTTGAACGGAAAATGGAGCGAATTGGCGGGTGCCTTGCCGGCAATCGCCGGCAGGGTTTTCAGGAACGCATAGAGGTCGCCAATGTCGGATGGCTTCATTCGCGCGTAAGACGCGTAGGGAAACGCCGGATAGAGATGCTCGCCGGAAGGCGAAACGCCTTTCAGCATCGCATTGGCAAGGTCCTGCACCGACCAGTCGCCGATGCCGTCGGCTTTATCCTGCGATATATTGGGCGGCACAAAAGTGCCGAACGCCGTTTTCAGTTCCATGCCGCCTGGAAGTTCAAGCCGGGCATCGCCCTTTGCATCGGGGCGGGCATGGCAGGACGAGCAGCCGCCGGCATAAAAGATGCGCCGGCCCTTGGCTGCGTCGCCGGGGCCAAGCTGCGCCAGAGTCTGCGCATCGAGCGTCGAAGGCGCGGACAGGAACCAGCCGCCAAGCGCTGCGCCGCACGCCACGACAAGGGCGGTGCCGGCGAGCTTTTTCAGCAGGCGCATTCGGGCGGAATCAGCCCTTTTTCACCCTGTATGCCTTGTGGCAGGTGCCGCAATCGCCACCCAGGATGCCAAGCTGCGTCTTGAGCGCGTCGACATCCGCCGGTGCGGCGGCGTTGGCGGCTTTCACATCCGCCAGATATTTGTCTTCGGCGGCCTTGAAGCCGGCCATGTCTTCCCAAATCTTCGGCGACGCGGTGGTGTCGCCCTTGTCGCTGCCGGCGGGGAAAAGCGCATCGACGTCGAACTTCTCGGCATTGACTTGCAGCGCCTGCAAGGCGGTCATCACCGCGGCTGCGTCGAATTCCTGCTCGCCCTTCACGATCTTGGCCAGACCGCCGACTATCTTCCCGCGCTCCTTCATAATGGCCTGACGATCCTGGATCTGGTCGGCCAGGGCTGCCGATCCGCTTAGTGCAAGCAATGAGATGGCGAGGATGAGCTTTCTCATGGTCGTCTCCAGGTTCAAAGAGTTGTCGGGCTTGAATATGAGGCACAAGGTGGCTGAAAGTTTACGTGCTTTCGATTCACGCTTGCGTGATCTGCAATGGGTTCGTCAGCCGACGAAAAAGCCCCGGCTTCAAGGCCGGGGCTTCGAGCTTTCGCCAAGGGCGATCAGCCGGCGGCTTTCTCGTAAAGCTCCAGGACGTGGTCCCAGTTAACGAGGCTGTCGACAAAGGCTTCGAGGTATTTCGGACGGGCATTGCGATAATCGATGTAGTAGGAATGCTCCCAGACATCGACGCCGAGGATCGGCGACGCGCCATGAACCAGCGGGTTCTCGCCATTCGGCGTCTTGGAAATGGCAAGCTTGCCGTCCTTGACCGAGAGCCATGCCCAGCCCGAACCGAACTGCGTGGTGCCGGCGGCGATGAAATCCGCCTTGAATTTGTCGTAGCCGCCAAGGTCGCTGTCGACGGCCTTCTGAAGCGCGCCCGGCAGCTTGTTGCCGCCGCCGCCCTTCTTCATCCACTTCCAGAAATGGACGTGGTTGTAGTGCTGGGCAGCGTTGTTGAACAGGCCGGCATTCTTGCCGAACGATTGCTTGACGACTTCCTCCACCGAGAGATCGCCCATGCCGGCTTCGGCAGCCAGCTTGTTGCCGTTGTCGACATACGCCTTGTGGTGCTTGTCGTGGTGGTACTCCAGCGTCTCCTTCGACATGTAGGGCTGCAAGGCCTCATAGTCATAGGGCAAGGCGGGAAGTTCGAAAGCCATAGTGCTACTCCTTGGAAAATCCGGTATCGCTTACCGGACAATGATAGGGCGAAACCGATCGCAGGCAAGGCCGGACCGAAGGCCGCCGTCGTTCTAGACCTTCATCCGGCGGAAGTCGAATGCGCCCACTCCCAATAAAGCTCGCGGGCTTTCTTGGCGACCGGGCCGGGCTGAAGACTGCGTTCCTCGATTCGGATCACCGGCACGACCTTGGAATGGTTGCCGGTCGAAAAGATTTCGTCGGCCTCCAGGAAATCGCGCACGGACAGCGTCTTTTCCGTTGTCTGGAAGCCATATTCACCAAGCAGCGCCATGGTGCGCGCGCGGGTGATGCCGGAAAGAAAGGTGCCGTTGGCGGCCGGGGTGAAAACGTGCCCGTCCTTGACGAGGAAAACGTTCGACGAGGCCGTCTCGGCGACGTTGCCCAGCATGTCCAGCACCAGCGCGTTGTCGAAGCCGCGCATCCTGGCCTCCATGATGGCGCGGCCATTATTGGGATACAGGCAGCCGGCCTTGGCGTTGGTCGGCATGGTTTCCAGGGACGGACGCCGGAACGGCGACAGGGTTACCGAAAACCCGGCGGGCGCGATCATCGGCGATTCGTACAAGCACAGGCAAAACCGGGTAGAAGCCGGATCGGCCGGAACGCCCATGTAGCCGCCCTGCTCGGCCCAATACATCGGGCGAATGTAGACGGC